>NZ_BAAGAB020000028.1:0-32638 GCF_047159895.1 Lysobacter xanthus | reverse complement strand
AGCGCGCCGGCCCCGATGAGGCCGAGGACAACCAGACCGGCGATCGCGAAGAGCGCCCAGCGGAGAAGTCGACATCGGCCTCGGAGCGCACGCCACCGCCGGTCTGCACGCGCAACCCGGTCGCCTCGCGGATGCGGGCGAGCAGCGCACCGATGGAGTACCCGCCATCGCGCGCGGCGTCGAGGTCGACGAGGTGCAACCACCGCGCACCAGCCGCGGCGTAGCGCTCGGCGACCGCGAGCGGATCGTCGGAATAGCGCGTCTCCTGCGCGTAATCGCCCTGGCGCAATCGCACGACGCGACCTTCGCGCACGTCGATCGCGGGATAAACGGTGAAACTCATGCGGGCACCTTCAGGAAATTCTCGAGCAGTCGCGCACCGGCGGTCGCCGAGCGCTCGGGGTGGAACTGCGCGCCCATGAGGTTGCCGCGGCGGACGACGGCCGCGAAGCGCTCGCCATGGGTGCAGGCCGCGAGAGTGTCGTCGCTCACCGGCGCCGCATAGCCGTGCACGAAGTAGGCGCTGTCGCCGGGCGCGAGGCGCCCGAGCAGCGCGTCGTCGCGAAGCGGCTCGAGCGTGTTCCACCCCATGTGCGGCACGCGAAGGCCGGGCCCGCCCGCGAGGCGGCGCACGCGGCCCGGCAGGAGGCCCAGGCACTCGGTAGCGCCTTCCTCGGAGGACTCGAACAGCAGCTGCATGCCGAGGCAGACGCCCAGGAGGGGTTGGCGGAGGCCGCGCACCACGTCGACCAGCCCGAGCTCGCGCAGCCGCGCCATGCCGGTGGCCGCGGCGCCTACGCCGGGCAGCACGACACGGTCCGCCGCCGCGATTTCGCCGGCGTCGGCGCTGAAGCGCGCGGCCACGCCCAAGCGCTCGAACGCGTAGCGGACCGATCCGATGTTGGCGCCGCCGGCGTCGATGAGCACGACGTCCATCAGAGCGCGCCCTTCGTCGACGGAAGCTCGCGGCCTTCGCGCGCGATGGCCTGCCGCAGCGCACGCGCCACCGCCTTGAAGCAGGCCTCGACCTTGTGGTGGTCGTTGTCGCCGCGCACGCGCAGGTGCAGGTTGAGGCCCGCGGTCTCGCACAGCGAGCGGAAGACGTGCGGGACCAGCTCGGTGGGCAGGTCGCCGACACGCTCGCGGCGGAACTCGCCGTCGAAGACGAAATACGGACGGCCGGAGAAATCGAGGGCGACGCTGGCCAGCGCCTCGTCCATCGGCAGGCTGAAACCGAACCGCGACGTGCCCTCCGGCGCATCGGCGGCGTCGATCGTGTCGAAGCCGTAGCGGCCGATCCCGCGCTTGTCGCCGAGCGCCGAGCGCAGCGCCTGGCCCAGCGCGAGCGCGCAGTCCTCGATGGTGTGGTGCTCGTCGATGTGCAGGTCGCCCTCGCAGGTCAGCGACAGCGCGAAGCCCCCGTGCTTGCCGAGCTGTTCCAGCATGTGGTCGTAGAAGCCGAGCCCGGTGCGCACGTGCGGCTCGGCCACGCGATCGAGGTCCACGTCGACGACGATGCGGGTCTCCTTCGTGCTGCGCTCCACGTGCGCGACGCGCGGGGCATCGGCGAGCGCGTGCGCGATCCCGGCCCAGTCCCACGTGCCGCCGAACTGCGGCGTGCGCAGCTGGAACGCGCGGATGTCGAGGTTCTCGGCGAACTGCACGTCGGTGGGGCGGTCGCCGACCATCGCCGAGCGCGACCAGTCGATCGAGCGATCCTTGAGGTACGGCATCACCAGGCCGAGCTGCGGCTTGCGCGTGGGCGCGTTGTCGGAGGGGAAGCTTGTATCGATCAGGACGTCGCGGAAGACGATGCCCTGGCTTTCGAACACCTGCATCATCAGCTGATGCGGGCCGTCGAAGGTCTCCTGCGGATACGCCTCCGTGCCGAGGCCGTCCTGGTTCGACACGATCACGAAGTCGTAGCCGGCGTCGCGCAGGCGCAGCATCGCGGGGATCACGCCCTCGACGAAACGCAGCTTGGCGTAGCTGTCGATCTGGAAGTTCTCGGGCTCTTCGATCAGCGTGCCGTCGCGATCGACGAAGAGGATCGGACGGCTCATGCGGCCTCCTCGGTCGCGGCAAGCACCGCGATCACGCGGTCGTTCTCGTCCGGCGCCCCGACCGTGATGCGCAGCCCGTCGCCGAGGCCCGGCTGCGCACGCACGTCGCGCACCACGACGCCGGCGTCGAGCAGGCGGTCGAACGCGGCCTGCGGATCGTCGAAGCGCACCAGCAGGAAATTCGCGTCCGACGGATAGACGGCACGGACGCCCGGCGCCGCGGTCAGCGCGGTGGCCAGGCGCGAGCGCTCACGCACCAGCACCTCGACGTTGCCCTTGGTGCGCTCCAGCGCAGCGGCGGAGAGCGCCTGCAGCGCGACGTCGATGCAGGGCACCGGAAGCGGGTACGGGGCCTGGCAGCGGCGAAGCACCGCAATGAGTCCCGCGTCGCCGATCGCCACCCCGAGGCGCACGCCGGCCAGCGCATGCGCCTTCGACAGCGTGCGCAGCACGACGATGTTCGACTGGCTCTCGATCAGCCCGAGGGCCGACGGCAGGCCGGCGAATTCCTGGTACGCCTCGTCCACCACGACGACCGCGCGGCCGTCGAGCCGCTTCGCGAGGCGGACCACGTCGTCCAGCGGAACGACGCCCCCGGTGGGATTGCCCGGCGAGCACAGGAAGACCAGGCGCGCGCCCGCCGATTCCGCCGCGTTGCCGACCGCGTCGATGTCGCACCGGAACGCCCGGCCGGTGTCGGCCAGCGGCGCCTCGACCACCCGGACGCCGTGCAGGCGGGCACTCACGGCATACATGCCGAACGTGGGCGGCGTGACCACGATGGCGCCCTGCCCCGGCATGCACAGCGCACGCACGAGCAGGTCGATCGCCTCGTCGCTGCCGCGGCCCGCGAGCAGCTGCTCGGGCCGGCAGCCGTACAGATCGGCGAGTGCGCGGCGCAACGGCTCGGGCTGGGGGTCGGGATAGCGACGCGACGCGCCCGCGCCATCCGCCACGTTGCCCCACGGCGACTCGTTGGCGTTGAGCCAGACTTCGCCCTGCAAGCGATCACTGCGGGCGGAGCGGTACCCGCCGAAATCGCGAAGGTCGGGACGCACGAGATCGAGCAGGCTCATGCGATCGCCTCCAGCCGGATGGACACCGCACGCCCGTGCGCGCCCAGCCCTTCGGCGGAGGCGAGCTCGACGGCGCAGGGACCGATCGCGGCAATGCCGTCGCGGCTCACTTCCTGCACGGTGATCGACGTCTGGAAGCTCGCCACCGACAAGCCGCCCGTGAAGCGCGCGGCGCCACCGGTGGGCAGCACGTGGTTGGTGCCGCTGCAGTAGTCGCCGAGCGCTTCGGGCGCCCAGTCGCCGAGGAAGATCGAACCCGCCGCCTCGATGCGCGGCAGCCAGCGGCGCGGCTCGCGCAGCGCGAGGATCAGGTGCTCCGGCGCGTACGCATTGCTGACGTCGAACGCGGCGTCCAGCGTGTCGACGCGGATCAGGCGCGAGGACGCGAGTGCGCGGCGCGCGATGTCGGCGCGCGGCAGCGTGGCGAGCTGGCGTTCGATCTCGACGGCGACCGCATCGAGCAATGCCGCATCGTCGCTCACCAGCAGTACCTGAGAGTCGCCGCCGTGCTCCGCCTGCGACAGCAGGTCGGACGCGACGAACGCCGCGTTCGCGCCACCGTCCGCGATGACGAGGACTTCGGACGGGCCGGCCGGCATGTCGATCGCCGCGCCGCCGTCGGTCATCGAGACCTGGCGCTTGGCTTCGGTGACCCAGCCGTTGCCCGGTCCGAAGAGCTTGTCGCACTTGGGGATGGAGCCCGTGCCGAACGCCATCGCGGCGATCGCCTGCACACCGCCGACGGCGAACACGCGCCTGATGCCGCAGGCGCGCGCCGCGTACAGCACCGCGGGATCGGCCGTGCCGTCCGCACGCGGCGGCGTGCACAGCACGGTTTCGGGGCAGCCGGCGAGCGCGGCGGGCACGCCGAGCATCAATGCCGTGGACGGCAGCGGCGCGGAGCCCGCCGGCACGTACAGGCCGACGCGTCGGATCGGCCGAAGCATGCGTTCGCAGCGCACGCCCGGCGCGGTATCGACGACGACCGGTGCGGCCATCGTCGCCTCGTGGAAGGCGCGGATCCGCCCGGCGGCCTCGTCGATCGCGCGCTTGAGCGCGGCGGGCAGCACTGCATTGGCCTCGCAGAAGGCGGTGCCGTCGACCTCGAAACGCGCGAGTTCGACGCCGTCGAAGCGCGAGGTCAGCGCGCGAACCGCCGCGTCGCCGTGCGCGCGAACCTCGGCGATCAGCGTCGCGACGCCCGCCGTGACCTCCTCCGCTACACGCTGCGCGGGGCGCCGCAGCAGCTCGGCGCGCGCGTCCGCGTCCAGCGCGGACCAGTCCACCGTCCTCATGCCAGCATGCTCTCGACGGGCAGCACCATCAGCCCCTGCGCACCTGCGCGCTTGAGGTCCTCGAGGCGTTGCCAGGTCAGTCGGCCGTGGCAAAGCGCCTGCAGTGCGAGGCGGTCGACGCCATCCACCTGCAGCACCGTCGGCGCCTCGGCATCGGGCAGCAGCGGCAGCAGGCCCGGGATCGCCTTCCGCTCGGCCTGGAACATCAGCAGCCGGCTGTGGCGGGTGCGCAGCGCGCCGTCGAGGCGGCGCAGAAGCAGTTCGGCCAGCAACGCGCGCTCGCCTTCGAATTCGGACGCCGGTCCGGCGAGCACCGCCTCGCTCTCGAGCAGCGTCGCCACCGGCTTGAGCTGGTTGGCCGCGAGCGTCGCACCGCTCGACACGAGGTCGCAGACGAGGTCGGCCTGCCCGAGCCGGGGCGCGATCTCGACCGAGCCCGACAGCGTCACCACGTCGGCATCAAGGCCTTCGCTGTCGAGCCACTGGCGCAGCAGCGCCGGATAGCTCGTCGCGATGCGGGTGCCGGCCAGCTGCGCCGGGCCGGTCCACGACCAGCCGTCGGGCACCGCGAGCGCGAGGCGGCAGCCGCCGAAGCCGAGCGCGCGCAGTTCGCGGAACGCATCGGGTGCGCCACCGCGGCGACGCTCGCAGTCCTGCTCCTGCAGCACGTTGCGCCCGACGATGCCGAGGTCGCAGACCCCATCGGCGATGAGGCCCGGGATGTCGTCGTCGCGCACGAGCAGTAGATCGATCGGCAGCGCCTCGCCGTAGCAGAACAGGCGGTCGCGGCTCTCGCGCCAGCTCAGCCCGCAGGAGCCCAGCAACGCGCGCGCGGGGTCGGCCAGGCGGCCGGATTTCTGGATCGCGATGCGCAGGCGGTCGCGGGGTTCGACGGAGACGGTCATGAAAGTTCTTTCCGGGGTTTGCGGGCGACGCGACGGGCCGCGGCGCGGTAGCCGCCGGCGCCGTGCTCGAGGGTTCGGGCGACGCGGCCGATGGTGGTGACGCTGACCTTCGTCTCGTCGTGGATCTCGCGGTAGGGCACGCGATCCATCAGGTACGGCACGACACGCCAGCGGTCGGCCATCGCCTCGAGCTCGGCGGGCGTGCACAGGTCTTCCAGGAAGGCCAGGACGTCCGACGGATCGCGCAATGCCGCGAAGGCATCGGCGAGCACCTCGAGGGACAGCTGCTTTTCGGCATCGTCGAGCGGCGGTCGGCGTTTCATGGGCGGTCGCCATGTATTAACGTGCTAATACGTTAAAGCGGCGGACGCGGGCGGTCAAGCGTCGACCGGCCCGGCCGTTCAGACCTGCGGCGTGGAGGCCGCGGGTTGCAGCGGGTTGCGCGGTCGGGTGGACGGCCCCAAAAAAAACGGGCCGGATTCGATCCGGCCCGTCGGGTCACGCGGGAGCTGGCGCCGTCAGCCGGCGGAGACGCCCCGGTGCACCGCCTCGCGCGCCGCAGCGAGCACGCGGCCTTCCTGCACCAGGCGCACCGCGGCCCGGACGTCCCCGTCCATCGCGCGGTCGAAGCCCATGAACGGGATCGTTTCGCGCACCACGGCATGCGCCGCGCCGACCGCGGCGCCGGGACGGAACTCGTCCGCACCGGCCAGCTCGTCGCGCAGGCCGGATACCTCGCTCATGAAGGGATCGAACGCCTCGTGCGTCGGCGCGGGCGCGCCCGCGACCTTGGCGGCCAGCTCCTCCGCCGGGCACGCCCGCGCCAGCGCGCGCGCGGCGTTGATCATGTCGCGGCGCAGGTCGAGCGCCTGCGCCGCGGTGTACAGCTCGAGCCCCAGCACCTTGCCGAGGTCGTCGGCCATGGCGAGCACGTGGCGCGCCTCGTTGGCGCCCATGGAGACATGGTCCTCGGCGTTCGCGCTGGTGGGGATGGAGTAGACGGACGTGGGCATCGCGCGGCTGGCGAGGTCGTTGACGATCGCGGCGGCCGTGTACTGCACGATCATGAAGCCCGATTCGGTGGCGTCCTCGTTGCCGATGAGGAAGCCCGGCAGGCCGTCGTTGGTCGCGGGATCGAGCAGCTTGTTCAGTCGGCGCTCGGAGATGCTCGCCAGCACCGGGATGGCGGCCTTCACGTAGCTCATCGCCAGCGCGAGCGGCATGCCGTGGAAGTGACCGGCGGAGACGACCTGCTCCTCGACGTGCTCGGCCTGCGCGTCGGGGAAGATGATCGGGTTGTCGGTCAGCGAATTCAGTTCGATGTCGAGCACGCGCGCGGCCTGCGCGAGGGCATCGCGCACGGCCCCGTGCACCTGCGGCACGCAACGCAGCGAATAGCTGTCCTGCGGCTGGTGCTTCTTGCCCCCCCGGAAAGGACGGAAGCGCGTGTAGAACTTCTCGCGGCCGTGGCGCTGCGTCAGCGGCACCCAGTCCCAGCCGATGTCGAAACGCAGCTCGCGCGCTTCCTCGGTCGTCCAGCAGTCGGGCAGCCACGGTCGGAAGCGCGGCACGAGGTGGTAGGGAATGTCGGCGAGCGTCGAGCCGTCGAGCAACTGGCGAAGATGCGCGGCCACTTGCACCTGGCCGGGATGCGGACGCAGGTCGTGCACTTCGGGCTTGAACGCACCGAGCCGGCCGGCGAAGGCATCGATCGTCATCGCCGCGGCCAGGTCCGCCGTGTCGGCGAGCTCTTCGAGTTTCGCGAGCGCGAGCACGCCGGTGGCGAGCATCTGCGCGGTGCCGTTGTTGAGGGCAAGGCCTTCCTTGTAGGACAGCACGACGGGCTGCAGTCCGGCGCGGGCGAGCGCCTCGGCGCCCGGCAGGCGCTCGCCACCGAGGAAGGCTTCGCCACCGCCGAGCAGGACGATCGCGAGGTGCGACAGCGGCGCGAGGTCGCCGCTCGCGCCGACCGAGCCGAGCTGCGGCACCACCGGCACAATGCCGGCGTTGAGCATCGACGCCAGCGCGCGCAGCGTTTCCACGCGGATGCCGGAATGACCGCGCATCAGCGTGTTGATGCGGATGCACAGCATCGCGCGCACGACTTCGGGTGCGAACGGCTCGCCGACGCACACCGCATGCGTGACGATCAGGTTGCGCTGCAGTTCCGCGTGCAGCGACTCGTGCGGATTGTCGGCGTCCGCGCCGGCGCCGTTGCGGAGGCGGTACGAGCCCAGCAGGCGATCGGCATTGCTGCCGAAACCGGTGGAAACACCGTAGATCGGCTCCTCGCGACGCACCTGCTCGGCGAGGAAGTCCGCGGCCCGTGCGACGGCGGGCAGCCGCGCCTCGTCGAGTTCGACCGGCGCGCCATACGCGACCGCGAGCACCTGCGCACGCGTCAGCGAACGGCCGTCCAGATGCACCGGCTTCATGCGCGCACCAGCGGCTGCGCCAGCTCGACGCGCAGCGTCGATGCGAGCTCTGCACGCGCGACCTGGAACTGGTCCTCGCGCCGAAGATCCTTGACGGTGACGGTGTTGGCGGCGATCTCGTCCTCGCCCATCACCACCACGAAGCGGATGCCCGCGCGGTCGGCGTAGCGGAACTGCTTCGCGATCTTCGACGCCTCCATCACCACTTCCGTATTGAAGCCGGCGTGGCGCAGTTCGGCGGCAACGGCGAGGCACTGCGGCAGGTGCGCGGCGTCCATCTGGGTCACCAGCACCTGCACGGTGCTGTCGGCCGGACCCAGCAGGCCCGCCTCGCGCAGCTGCCAGAACAGCCGCGTCAGGCCGATGGAGATGCCGACGCCGGGCAGCTTGGACTTGGTGTAGTGGCTCGCGAGGTTCTCGTAGCGGCCGCCCGAGCAGATCGAGCCGATCTGCGGATAGTCGTTGAGCGTGGTCTCGTAGACCGTCCCGGTGTAGTAATCGAGGCCGCGCGCGATCGACAGGTTCAGCGCGTACGCGGTCTCCGGCACACCCATCGCACGCACGAGCTCCAGCACCTCGCGCAACTCGGCAATGCCCTGCGTAAGCGCCTCGTTGCCCTCGCCCGCGCCCAGCCGGCCGAGCACGGCGATCGCATCCGCATGCGAGGTCGACCGCACTTCCACGAATTCGAGGATGCGGGACACGGCGTCGGGCGACAGCGCGAATCCCTCGCCCGTCAGCGTTTCGCGCACGTACTCCGCACCGCGCTTGTCGAGCTTGTCGACCTCGCGCAGCACGAGCGCCTGCACCTGCGGGTCGACCACACCCTGCTGCTCGAAGAAGCCCCGCATCAGCTTGCGGTTGTTGAGCTGGATGGTGAACGCACCGATGTCCAGCTCGGAGAAGACCGCATGGATCGCAGCCGGCAGCTCCGCGTCGAAGCGCACGCTCAGCGCGTCCTTGCCGATCACGTCGATGTCGCACTGGTAGAACTCGCGGAAGCGGCCGCGCTGCTGGCGCTCGCCGCGGTAGACGCGCTGCATCTGGTAGCGACGGAACGGGAACGCGAGGTCGTGCTCGTGCTCGGCGACGTAACGCGCAAGCGGCACCGTGAGGTCGAAGCGCAGCGCCATCTCCGGCAGGCCCTCGCCCGCCTTCTCCAGCGCGCCCGTGGACTGGACGAAATAGACCTGGCGCTCCGTTTCGCCGCCGGACTTGGTCAGCAGCACGTCGGACAGCTCCATCACCGGCGTCTCCACCGGCAGGAAACCGAAACGCTCGAAATTGCGGCGGATGACGTCGAGCATCCGCTGGAAGGCGATCTGGTCGGGCGGCAGGAGTTCGAGCACTCCGGCCGGCGTGCGTGGCTTGATCAAGCGGATTCCCCGGGGGGCGGATCGATCCTCACAGTTTAGCGGCGGCGCATGCCTCGGCCTTCCTCGATTCACAGCCCCTTGTCGCGGCGCTCACGTGCCCGTAGAATTCGCGGCCTCCCGTCGGGGTGTAGCTCAGCCTGGTAGAGCGCTACGTTCGGGACGTAGAAGTCGCAGGTTCGAATCCTGTCTCCCCGACCAATATCCAGCGCGAAAGCCGGCCCTGTGCCGGCTTTTTCGTTTCCGGCCTCCGGTTTCACCGGTCCGCCAAGCCCGGCCTGTCAGGCTCGGGCCATGACCACCGAACCGCCCCCGCAGGACCCGATCGAAGCCCTCGAGAGCGAGGTCGCCTTCCTGAAGGACCAGATGTCGCTGCTCGCGCAGTACCTCGCGATCATGATCGGCCGCGCGCAGGTCAACGACTGCATGCTCTCCGCGCTGATCCTGTCGCACCCGGACCGGGAATCGCTGAATTCGATCTGGCGACAGTCGTCCGCCGCGGTCATTCCGAACGTGATCGTCCGCGGGCCGTCGCCCTGGGATTCGGAGATCGCCGACACCGCGAAGCAGCGGGTCGAGCACCTCAACGAACTCGCGGATCCCGACGCGAGCTGAGGCGCGCCGCCCGTCGGGGGTGCGGAACCAAACTGCCGAGCCCTACCCCGTACTGCCGGTTCCGGCCAGTGCGGGCGACCCGCGTTGTCCGCTCGACGGACAAACGCCGCAAAAATTGTGATGCGGTTCTCCGTTTATCGCACGTTGTCTTCACATGGGCACGGGAAGACTCCCGGCACGGCATTCAGCCACCATTTCGACAACTTCCGGATTCCGACGTGCGTCCACTTCGTTACAGCGCCCTGGCGCTCCTGCTGCCCCTGGTATGGACGCCCGGGATGGCACAGGAGGCTCCGCCCCCCGCGGCGGCCGCCGCAGCCGCCCGCCTGCCCGCCGTCACCGGGCGCGAGGTCCGCGACCGCCTGCTTGCCGACGCCGAGGCCGCCCGCAAGGCCGAGCGCTTCACGGAAGCCCTCGCGATCTACGGGCACCTCCTCGCCGCCGACCCGCGCGACGACGTCGCCTACCGCATGCAGGCGATCACCCTCGCCGACCTCGGTGCCGCCTACCGCGCGGATGAACTGCGCGCCCGCTGGCCCGCGGCCTTCGCCGATTTCCAGCGCGACCGCATCCAGGGCGACCGGGTCGCCCGTGCGATCGGCTGGGGCATGGCGTATCCGGAGAACGCGGACGATCCGAACGCCGAGTTGCGCCGCGCCTACGACGCACTGCGCGAGCTGCAGACGCACACCGACCGCACGCAGTGGGAGAAGACCCGCCTGCGCATGGACTCGCTGACGCTGCTGAACGCACTCGGCCGCTATCAGGAAACCATCGACGAGTACGAAGCGCTCAAGCGCGAAGGCGTCGACCTGCCGGCGTATGCGCACGGGCCGGCGGGCGATTCCTACCTCGCGCTGCGTCGTCCCGCGGAGGCCCAGGCCGCGCTCGAGCGCGCGGTACAGCTCAATCCGTCCGACGTCGACACGCGCATCCTGCTTGCCTACGCGCTCCTGGAACAGGAACGTTTCGACGTCGCGCTGCCGATGCTCGAGAAACTCGTCGAGTCGCAGCCCGCGTGGATCGAGCGCGCAGGCGCCGAATTCGACCAGGCCAACTGGCGCCGGTACCGCGCCGAGATGACCTACGCCCAGATGATCTCGTTCGCGGACGACAATGCCCGCGCGCAGACGATCATCGAGCGCCTCGTGCGCACGGGCCCGAACCGCGCGCCGACGCAGGCGGCGATGGGCGCGCTCGAATACCGCCGCGGCCATCCCACCGCCGCGCTCGAACGCTACGACATGGCGCTGACCCTCGACCCGCGCGCGCGCGACGCCGAGATCGGACGCGTCTCCGCGCTGTTCGAACTCGGGCGGATCGACGAGGCGCTGGACGCGAACGACCGTGTCCAGGCCCGCTATCCGGAGAACTTGCATGCGCAGCGCCTGCAGAACGAAGTCTGGCTGCGCATGGGCCCGATCGGTCGCATCGGCTGGGTGCGCGGCCGCAACGAGGCCGACAGCGCCGCGGGCTCGCAGTTCGGTATCGAGGACCACCGTTTCAACTTCGAGACCTGGACGCCGCTACTCGACCACCATTGGCGCGTCGGCATCGTCGGCGACACGGTGGACGCGCACTTCCGCCCGGACACGCTCCGCTACCGCCGTATCGGCGGCGCGGTGGACTACCGCTACGGGCGACTCGGCCTCCGCGCCTCGGCCTACGAGGTCGAGGAGCCGCGCAAGGACAATGCCTGGACCTTCGATGCGAGCTGGATGCTCAACGACGCCTGGACGTTGCGTGCGCAGGTGGCCGACAACGACGTCGACACCTCGCTGCAGGCGCGGCGCGCGGGCTTCAAGGCGGACTCGGTGTCGGTCGGCACCTCATGGCGGCCGAGCGATCTCGGCGCGATCGACATGCGCCTCAAGCACCTGCGGTACAGCGACGGCAACGAGCGCGACCAGCTCTCCGCGTTCGGTCGCTGGCGTCTGTACACCGCGCCGCACCTGAGCATCGAAGGCCTCGGCTCGCTGTGGCTGAGCCGCGGTTCGCGGGACGACGCGCCGTACTTCAATCCGGCGCAGGACGCGATGGTCACCGCCGGGTTGCGCTTCAACCACCTCATCTGGCGCCGCTACGACGCCTACCTGCGGCAGCGGCTCGACATCGAGGCGGGCCCGTACTGGCAGGAGGGCTATGGCACGCACTGGGTGCCGTCCGTGGCCTATCGCCAGGAATGGCGACCGGCGCAAGGGCACACCTTCACGTACGGCGTGTCGTGGGCACGGCCGGTGTACGACGGCGGCCGCGAACGCCGCCTGGCTTTCGAAGCGGCCTACCGCTGGGGGTTCTGATGCGATCGGTCGTTCTTTCTCTCGCTCTTCTCGCCGCGGCTGCAATGCCGCGCCCTGCCGAAGCGCTCGTCGTGCTCGGATGGCACGACGTCCGCGACCGCATCGCGGACGGTAACCCCGACGTCGGCACGATCTCCACGCGTAACCTCGCGATGCAGCTCGACTGGCTGCGCGCACACGGCTACGTGCCGGTCACCGCGCAGGCCGTGCGGGATGCACGCGCCGGCCGCGGCGCCCTGCCCGACAAGGCGGTGCTGCTGACGTTCGACGGCGGCTATCGCAGCGTCTACACCCATGCCTACCCGCTGCTGCGCGCGTTCAACTACCCGGCACTCGTCGCCGTGCCGACCGCACGCATCGACCTGCCCGCCGGCACGACCGTACGCGAGGCGGGACGCGACCTGGGCAGCAGCGACTTCCTGGGCTGGGCCGACGTCAAGGCGATGCAGGCCAGCGGCCTCGTCGAGTTCGCTTCGCAGGGGCATGACCTCGCGAACCCGATCGCCGCGACGCCGCAGGGCGACCTGCTTCCCGCGACCTCGCGCGGCTGGAACGGCGGGTACGAATCCGAGGCCCAGCTTCGCGAACGCCTGCGCCGCGACCTCGCCACCAGCGCCGACCTGATCCAGCGCGCCACGGGCCGACGTCCGCAGGCGGTGGTGTGGCCGACCGGTGCCGGCGGCGGGATCGCACGCTCGATCGCCGAATCGCTCGGCATGCCCCTCGTGCTCGACGCCGGCGGCCGCACGGGCACGGGCGACGTCCGATTCGCGGGCCGCACGCGACTCGACGACGACGCGATGCGTCCGATGCGCCTGGTCGCCAACGAGAATCCCGGCGCCGGCGATCTGGCCTACGAGTTGCGGCGCGACGTCCGGCTCGACGGCATGCGCGCGGTGCGCGTCGCGCTCGATGACGTCGTCGGCAGCGATGCCGCGACGACGTCCCACAACGTCGAGGCGCTGGTCGAGCGGATCCGCAGCATCCGCCCGACGCATGTGTTCCTGCAGGCCCTGTCCGACACGAACGGCGACGGCCGAGCGGACGCCGCCTACTTCCCCGGTCGCCTGCCCGTGCGGTCGGACCTCTTCGCGCACGTGGTCGCACGGCTCGCCTCGCGTGCCGGCGTCGAGACGTTCGCGTGGCTTCCGGCAGGCGACGCCGCCGCATCGAGCGCGGACGCGATCGGCGACCTCGCGATGTCGGCACCCATTTCGGGCCTCGTCTTCGCTGGCGACGCGGCGACCGCCGGCGTTTCGACCGACGCGCTCGAAGCCCGCGCCCGGCAGTGGCGTCCGGGCCTCGTCACCGTCCGCGCCGTCAGCGCTAACGCAGGCGACGGCGCCGCGCTGGCCCAGGCGCTCCCGTCGCTGTCGGCGAACCACGATTTCGTGGCGGTGATGCTGCCGCACGACGACCGCGGTTCGCGCGGCGTGGTCGACCGCATCGTCGCCGACGTCGCCCGGACCCCGGACGGACTCGACCGCACCGTCTTCGTGATCGACGCGGGCGACGGTACGCGCACCCTGGCCGCAAGCGAGCTCGAGGCGCAGGCGCGCCGCGTGATCGCGAGCGGCGGACGCCACGTCGCCTATACCCAGGACCAGCCCCTGAAGGATCAGCCGCCCCTCGACCCCGCACGCGCCGCCATCAGCGCCCGTGCGTTCCCCTACCTGGAGCGCTGAGATGCCGCAGTTCGATCTCCTCGGCGCGCTGTTCGGGTTCGCCTTCTTCTATCCGATCGTGATGTCCCTGTTCTGGATGGCGGGCGGCATCTACTACTACCTGCGACGCGAACGCCGCACGCCCGGCGTGGACCAGCCGCCGCAGATGCAGACCTATCCGATGGTCGCGATCCTCGTGCCCTGCCACAACGAAGGGGCGCTGGTGGAGGACACCATCGCCGCGGCGGCGGACCAGCGATATCCCAACTACGAGATCATCGCGATCAACGACGGCAGCACCGACGACACGGCGGCGCGGCTGGACGCACTCGCAGAACGCCACGCGAACCTCCGGGTGATCCACCTCGACCGGAACCTCGGCAAGGCCAATGCCCTGCGCATGGGTACCATCGCGGCGCGCAGCGAATACCTGGTCTGCATCGACGGCGATGCGCTGCTGCACCCCGACGCGACGCAGTGGCTCGTCTCCCACCTCACCAGCGGCCCGCGCGTCGGTGCGGTCACCGGCAACCCGCGCATCCGCAACCGCTCGACGCTGCTGGGCAAGATGCAGGTCGGCGAGTTCAGCTCGATCATCGGCATGATCAAGCGCGCGCAGCGCAGCTACGGCCGCATCTTCACGGTGTCGGGCGTGGTGTCGGCCTTCCGCAAGACCGCGCTGCACCGCGTGGGCTACTGGTCGGACGACATGGTGACCGAGGACATCGACGTCAGCTGGCGCCTGCAGATCGACCACTGGGACATCCGCTACGAGCCGAACGCGCTCGCGTACATCCTGATGCCCGAGACGTTCAAGGGCCTGTGGCGCCAGCGCCTGCGCTGGGCCCGCGGCGGCGTCGAGGTGATCACGCGCCACGCGAAGTCGCTCAACAACTGGCGTCGCCGCCGCATGTGGGGCGTGGTGCTCGAGTACCTACTGAGCGTGGTCTGGGCGTACGTGATGCTGCTGTCCATCGTGCTCTGGCTGCTCAGCTACTTCTTCGACATCCCGCCGCGCCTGCACACCGGCGGCCTGATCCCGCATTGGCACGGCGTCGTGCTGGGCGTCACCTGCCTGCTCCAGTTCGCGATCAGCCTGATCATCGACCGTCGCTACGAGAAAGGCATCGGCTGGAGCTATTTCTGGATCATCTGGTACCCCTTGGCGTACTGGCTGCTGAGCCTGTTCACCACGATCGTCGCGGTCCCCAAGACGATCTTCTCCAAGCCCCGTGGCATCGCCACCTGGACCAGTCCCGACCGAGGCTACCGATGAGTCCGACCAACCCCGTCCAGAACCCCTTCATCTACAGCCCGAAGAACGGCGCCGGCGGCGCGAGCCGGACGGTGCACGGTGTGCTCACGTTGGCCGCATGGATGCTCTACGCCTACCTGTGGCTCCCGGCGATCACCCTGCTCGCCTGGATCATGGGCGTACGCAACAGCTACATCGAGCTGTACGTCCGCAACAACCGCTTCGACAACCACATTTTCCTGGTCATCCTCGTACTGGCGGTCGTCGCGACCCTGCTCCTCGTCGGCTGGGCGGAATACAACCGGCACAAGTTCGGTGGGCCCGACCGCCGCGCCACCGCCGACGACGTGGCCGACGCGGACGTGGCGGACTCGCTGTTCGCGCCTCGGGAACTGGTGCAGCGACTCGCGCATGCGAAGTCCATCACCCTCACGATGGGCGAGGACGCACGCCTGTTGGGCATCCATCGCGACGTGCCGATGCAGCGCCTGACCTGACCCCGGGCCTTTCGAGCGTCCTCGGGACGCGATCGACCGTGCTGCCCGTCACGTTGACCGGGGCACCACATCGCGATGGCGAGACTGCGCGCAGGTCCCACCGGGTGCCCGCGTGCCGTTTCCGATCCGAACCACGCTCCACGGGCCGCGCCCTTCCGCGCGGCCGTGGGGCGAGCAGTCCAGGCGACGGATCGCCGAAGCCACCACCGTGCCGCCGTATCGACGCGCGCGTCCTGCATTGGGGCAGCCGCGTTGATCCGCGCCGTCTTCGACTTCACGTTCTTCTATCCGATCGTGATGTCGTTCCTGTGGGTGACGGGCGCGCTGTACTACTTCGTGCGTCGCGAGCGCCATGCCGCGCCCCGCGACCTCCCGCCGCCGCTGCTGCACTACCCGCCCGCGGCGCTGCTGATTCCCTGCCACAACGAAGGGTCGAACGTCCGCGAGACGCTGGCGGCAGCGCTGTCGCAGCAGTATCCCGACTACGACGTCATCGCGATCAACGACGGCAGCCGTGACGACACCGCCGACCAGCTGAACGCGCTCGCCGCGGTGCATCCGCGGCTGCGCGTGCTGCACCTCGACCGCAACCTCGGCAAGGCCAATGCGCTGCGCATGGGCGCGCTCGCCGCGGACGCCGAATACCTCGTCTGCATCGACGGCGACGCGCTGCTCGACGAGTACGCCATGCACTGGATGGTCTGGCACCTGACCGACGGCCCGCGCGTGGGCGCGGTGACCGGCAATCCACGCATCCGCAATCGCTCGTCGTTGCTCGGCCGGCTGCAGGTGGGCGAGTTCTCCGCGATCATCGGCATGATCAAGCGCGCGCAGCGGGTGTACGGCCGCGTCTTCACCATCTCGGGGGTCATCGCCGGCTTCCGGCGCAGCGCGCTGCATCGGATCGGCTACTGGTCCGAGACGATGATCACCGAGGACATCGACATCAGCTGGCGGCTGCAACTCGACCACTGGGACATCCGCTACGAACCGAACGCGCTGTGCTTCATCCTGATGCCGGAGACCCTCAAGGGACTCTGGAAGCAGCGGCTGCGCTGGGCACAGGGCGGCGTCGAGGTCATCCTGCGCTACTTCACCAGCCTCTTCGACTGGCGCAAGCGCCGCATGTGGCCGGTGGTCGCCGAGTACATGCTCAGCGTCTTCTGGGCCTACGTGATGGGCTTCGTCTTCGTGCTGTGGGCGCTCGGCCGCTTCGTGGAGCTTCCGGTGGCGCTGCGCGTGCACACGCTGATCCCCTCGTGGCACGGCATGATCCTGGCGCTGGTCTGCCTGTTGCAGTTCGCCACCAGCCTGATCATCGACCGCCGCTACGAGATGCGCGTCGGCCGCAACTACTACTGGATGATCTGGTACCCGGTCGCCTACTGGCTGCTGAGCCTGGTGACGACGCTGGTGGCCGTGCCGAAGACGTTGCTCCGGCGGGGCCGCGGGCGCGCCACCTGGGTCAGCCCCGACCGCGGCCTACAGGAGCCGCGCGCATGAAGGCCGACGCCGCGCTCATCCGGGTGCGTCGCGCGCAACGACCCGCCACCCGCACGTTCTGGGGGCTCGTGACGTTCGCGTTCTGGATCGCGTATGCCTACCTCTGGCTGCCCGGCCTGACCCTCGTGCTGTGGTGGTTCGGCCTTCGCGACATGTACGGCGAGCTTTACGAGCGAAGCGAGCAGCTCGATCCGTTCGTGGTCTTCATCCTGCCGGTCATGGCCGTGCTCTCCTCATGCGGCCTGCTCGGCTGGGCGGAATACAACCGCCTGCGCTTCACCGGCAACGACCGGCGCGGCGCGTTCTCGAACGTGGCCCTCCATGAGATCGCCGAGACGCTCGGCGCGGCACCCGGTGTCCCTGAAGCGCTTCGTCGACATCGCGTCGTCGTCCTGCGAATGGACGACGACGCGCATCCTGTCGGCGTGGTGCCCGTGCCCGACGCCGTTCTAGCCGGTCGCGACGGCGCCCAGCCGCGCGCGCAGAGCGTCGATCCTCAGGTCCCCCGTGGCACCCGGTGAACAGCGTGCGTCGAGGCTGGCCTGCGGATCGCGCGCGGCCCATCGCCCCGGCTCGGCGGCCTTGCGGTAGGCGTCCCGGAACGGGACCCCGTCGCGCGCCAGCTCGATCGCGAGGTCGGTGGCGTAGAGCGACGGATCGATCGCCGCGCGCATCGCCGCGTCGCGCCATTCGAGGTGGCGCATGAGGTCGGGCAGCAGCGCGAGGGCACGCAGCCCGTGCGACATGCCGCGCACCAGCGGCGCCTTGGTGAATTGCAGGTCGCGGTGGTAGCCCGAGGGAAGCGCGACGACCTGCTCGATCTCTGCGCGTGCGGCCGCGACGACCGCATGGCTCGCGCGTAGAAGCTCCACCACGTCGGGATTGCGCTTGTTGGGCATGATCGAACTGCCCGTCGTGTAGCGCGCCGGCAGCGCCACGAAACCGAACTCGGCCGTCGTGAACAGGCTCACGTCCCAGGCGAAGCGCCGCAGGTCGAGCGTGGCCGCGCCCAATGCCTCGAGGGCCGCCATTTCGAACTTGCCGCGCGAGAGCTGCGCGTAGGCCGGATTCACCTGCAGGCGCGCGAAGCCGAGCGCTTCGGTGGCGGCGTCCCGGGCCAGCGGCAGGTTGACGCCGTAGCCGGCGGCGGTGCCGAGCGGATTGGCGTCGATCGCCTCGCGTGCCTGGCGTGCACGGTGCGCGTTGTCGATGAACGCCTCGGCCCATCCGGCCCACCAGTGGCCGGCCGACGACACCACCGCGCGCTGCAGGTGCGTGTAGCCGGGCATCGGCAACGTGGCCTCGGACGCGGCGCGATCGAGCGCGACCGACGCGATCTCGGCGCACCGGGTCGCGAGTTCATCCAGCCGTTCGCGCAGCCACAGGCGCGTCGCGACGAGCACCTGGTCGTTGCGGCTGCGTCCGGTGTGGATGCGGCGCCCGGCATCGCCGAGACGTTCGGTCAGCACGGCCTCGATCGCCGAGTGGCCGTCCTCGTAGCGCTCGTCCAGCACGAACTCGCCGCGGCGCCACTCCTCGGCCAGCGCATCGAGCGCGGTGGCGATGGCGCGGCATTCGGCGTCGGACAGGATGCCGATCGAGACGAGTCCTTCCGCATGGACGCGGGAGGCCGCGATGTCCTGCAGGAAGAACTCGCGATCCAGCAGCACGTCGTCGCCGGCCAGGAACGCCTGGATGCGCTCGTCGACTTCGACGCCGCCCTTCTGCCACAACAGGCTCATGCGAGCGTCTCCACGATCGCGCGCGGATCGATGCCCGTCAGCGCATCCAGCCCGAAGGCCAGGTTGAGGTTCTGCACGGCCTGCGTCGCCGCGCCCTTGAGCAGATTGTCGAGCACCGACACCACCACCAGCCGCCGGCCATCACCGGACAGCGCAAAGCCCCCGACCTGCGCCCCGTGCCTGCCGGCGATCCGGCTCACCCAGGGCGCCTCGGCGACGACGTCGACCAGGGGCGTATCGGCATAGCGCATCGCGTAGATCGCCTGCACCGCATCATGCGTGACCGGCGCGGCGAGGTGGATGTTCGCCGTCACGGTGAGCCCGCGGAAATACGGCGCGACGTGCGGCATGAACTCGACGGCATGCCCGAGGTGACGCGTGACCTCGCGCTCGTGCACGTGCCCGGTGAGCGCGTACGGCATGAGGTTGTCGCGCAGCTGCAGCGGGTCGTTTCGGGGCGACGGCGTCGTGCCCGCGCCGGAATAGCCGGAGACGCCGAAGCACTGCAGCGGACCCTCGAGGCGATCGAGCATCGGCGCCACGGCCAGCTGCATCGCGGTGGCGTAGCAGCCCGGATTCGAGATGCGTCGCGAGGGCGCCGACGCCGCGAGCTCGGGCAGGCCGTAGTGCCAGTCCGCATCGAAACGGCAATCGGCCGAGAGGTCGACGATGACGGCATCCGGCGCGATGCGCTCGATCGCCTCGACGTACGGTGCCGCCATGCCGTTCGGCAGCGCCAGGACGTACGCCCCGCCCGGCAATGCCGGCAGCGCGTCGGGCGACGGCGCGCTGTAGCGGAGGTGGGGATCCAGGCCGGCGACCTGCGTCGCCACCGGCTGGCCGGCCCGCTCGCGGGACGCCGCGTGCACCAGTCGCAACGAGGGGTGCGCAGCAAACAGCTGCATGAGCGCCGCTCCGACGTGGCCACGCGCACCGACCAGGCTGACGGGAATCGTGCTCATGCCCGCGCCTCCAGCCGTTCGGTGAGCCGTCGCTCCACGTCGGGCCATTCCGATCGGAGGATGGAATACCGGTACGTATTGCGCAGGCTGCCGTCGCGGTGCCGCATGTGCGCCCGCAGGATTCCGTCGCGCTTCGCGCCGAGGCGCTCGATCGCCGCCTGCGACCGCGCGTTGAGGTGACTCGTCTCGAACATCACCGCCTCGCAGCCCATCGTGCCGAAGGCATGGGCAAGCAGCAGTTTCTTCGCTTCGGTGTTGACCCGCGTGCGCTGCGCGCGGGCGGCATACCAGGTGTAGCCGATATGCAGGTTGGGCACGCTCGGCTCGACGTCGTAATACCGCGTCGAGCCGATGACCTCGCCCGCCGCGTCGCGCACCACGAACGGGATGGCATCGCCGCGCTCACGCGCCGCCAGCGCGGCCGCGATGTACGCAGGTGCATCGCCCGGCGCCGGCACGCTGGTGAACGGCAGCGTCCATAGTGCGCCGTCGGCGGCCGCCTGTTCGAGCCCCGACGCATGCGACGCGTCGAGCGGCTCCAGTCGCACGTGGTGGCCGACGAGCGTCGGCGTCGCGCTCATCGCGGATTCTCCAGCGACGGCGGATGCGACGCGCAGTACTCGACGCAGCGGGCGGCGGCTGCGAGGTCCGGGAGCCCGTACCAGAACACCTGCCACGGGCCTTCGCGCACGCTGCCGTCCGACTCGCCGAAGTAGAAGCCGTTGACCGGATTGTCGCGACGCGAACGCCAGAACAGCGACGGTGTCTCGGCGCGCATCACCTGCCAGACGGCGCGGCCGAGGCCCTCGCCCTGCGCTTCGTCGAGGACCGCGAACTTGTCCAGGTAGGGCATGCCGTTCTCGTACGTCAGCAGCACCGCGGCGCGGTAGTTCTCGCTCACGTAGGCACGGTGCAGCGTCTTGCGTTCGAAATAATCGGGGAGCAGTCGGCGACCGAAGGCCGATTCGATCAGCCCGCGCAGTCGCGCCGTATCGAGCTGCGTCCACGACGCCGCGCGCAGCACGCGCTCGCCACGGCGCACCAGCGTGCCGGAGCCGCGATGCGTGAACAGCTCCTTGGCGAGCTCTGCCGGCCGCGTGATGGAGACCGACGACGCCGGCGGCAGCGCGTCCAGCAGGTCGCGGATCTGCTCGATCTTGAGCCGCATGCCCCCGGTCAGCCACGGCTGGGCGAGCAGGTGCTCGTATTCCGTCGACAGGTTGATCGAGTCGATCACGTCGCCCTCCCCGTCGAGCAGGCCGCCCGTGCCCGTGAGGAACACGATCTTGTAGGGCTGCAGCACGCGGACGAGCTCGTTCGCCGCGTAGTCGGCGTTGACGTTGACGATCTGCCCGTCGACCGTCTCGCCCAGGCTCGCGATGACCGGGATCGATCCGACGCGAAGGCTCGCGTGGATCGGCGCGAGCTCGACGCGATCGACGCTTCCGACGAGGCCGAGGCGCTCGCGATCGATGTAGCCGGCCTCGAAGACGCCGGAGACGATGGACGTCGAGCGCGCACCCGCCTCCTGCAGCGCCTCGGCGAGGCGCAGGTTCTGCGCCTGCATCACGCGGCGTACGACGGCGAGCACGGCGGGCGGCGTCACCCGCAGCCCGTCGATCGTCTGCTTCTCGATACCCGCCGCCGCCATCTCCTCGTCGAGCTGGGGACCCGCGCCGTGCACGACGATCGGGGTCAGGCCGACGTCCTGCAGGAAGGCGAGCGAGGACGCGAGTGCGTCGAGGTCGTCGCGCAGAACGGCGCCGCCCACTTTCACGACTGCGAAGCGCTCGGCGTCGAGCTGCGCGAAGCGGCGCAGGTACTGGTCGATCTCCTTCGCGCTGCCCATGCTGGACAGCAGGCGCACGATCGTCTGCCGCGTCTGGATGTCTTCGATCGGCGTCATGCCGGCGTGCTTCCGATGATGCGGGCCGCGTGTGCGGCGTAGCGGTCGAGCTGGTCGAGCGCGACCCACTCGTCCGCGGTGTGCGCCTGTGCGATGTCGCCCGGCCCGAACACGATCGCGGTCAGGCCTGCCTGCGAGAACAGCGAGGCTTCGGTCCAGAAGTCGACGGCATTGCCGATCGGCAGGTCGAGCGCGTCGGCGAGGTCGCGCGCGGCGAGGCGCTGCCGCTCCGCCTCGTGCAGCAACCCGGCGGGCAGCGGTGGCCCGCGGAAGGTTTCCTCGTAGGCGTCGATCTCGCCGTCCCCGGCGAAGCCCCGCAACTGCGCGTGCATCGCGTCGATGTCCATCGAAGGCAGCGGCCGGAAGTTGAAGCGCAGTTCCGCGTTCGGCGCGATCACGTTGCCCTTGATGCCCCCGGCCATGGTGCCGATGTTGAACCGCAGGCCGGTCAGCCCGCCGAAGCGCTCGTGCGCGAGGGACTGCGCATGGTCCAACGCACGCACCCCCCAGCGCATCGCCCGATGCACGGCGCTCAGCCGCATCGCATCCGGGGACGACGCATGCCCCGCCTCACCGCGCAAGGCGATGCGCGCCGAACTCAGGCCGCGATGCGCGAGCACCGCTTCGCAGTTCGTCGGCTCGGCGACGAGCACTTGGTCGAAACCGTGGGCGGTCGCAAGGAAGGCGGCGATGCAGCGCGGGTCATTGGCCTCTTCATCGGTCGAAAACAGGAACGCGGCGTCGCCGTCCGTCGTGGCCGCGGCCGCGAGCAGACCGGCCGCCGCGCCCTTGATGTCGCAGGCGCCCAGCCCGATGGCGCGCTCGCCGTCGAGACGCAACCGCAGCGGATCGGCCGACCACGCGGCCGACGACGGCACCGTGTCCAGGTGCACGTTGAACAGGCGCGTGGGGCGGCCGCGCACCGCCAGCATCGACACCGCGCCGGCCCCATGGTCGGTGACACGCACGTCGAAGCCCGGCAGGTGCGTACGCAGGTAGTCGAAGATCCCGCCGGTGCCGATCGCACGCGGCGGGTTGCGGGTGTCGAACGCCACCAGCGCCTCGAGGTGGCGCAGCACGGCCTCACGCATCGGACGCGGCTCCGCTCTTGGCGCCATTGATCTCGGCCCACAGCGTGCTGCTCATGCCGAACAGCTTGATGAAGCCTTCGGCCTCCTCGACGCCCCAGTCGGCGGACTGCGCGTACGTCGCGCCCTTCGCGTTGAGCAGGTGCGGCGACTCGACCGCGACGGCGTCGACGCGGCCGCCGCGCGTCTCGAGCACGACGTCGCCGTTCACGGTGCGCTGCGAGCTGTCGAGGAAGGCCTCGAGGTCCGTCTTGAGCGGATCGTGGAAGAACCCCTCGTAGACCAGCTCCACCCACTTGCGCGCGACGTCGGGCTTGAAGCGGTTCTGCTGCTTCGTCAGCACCGCTTCCTCCAGCGCGCGGTGCGCGACCAGCAGCGCGGCGAGCCCGGGCGCCTCGAACACGATGCGGCCCTTGAGCCCGATGGTGGTGTCGCCCGTGTACATGCCGCGGCCGACGCCGTAGGCGGCGAACATCGTATTGAGCGTCGACAGGATCAGCGGGCCCGGCATGTGTCGGCCGTCGAGTGCGATCGCCTCGCCGCGCTCGAAGCGCACGCTCACGCGAAGCGGCGCGGTCGGCCAGGACTCGCGCGGCGCGCACCAGCCCTGCGCGCCCTCGCCCGGCGCATCCCAGCGGTCGATCTCGCCGCCGGACATCGTCAGGCCCAGCAGGTTCTCGTTGATCGTGTAGCTCTGCTGCTTGGCACGCACGCCGAACCCGCGCTCCTCGAGGAACGCCTGCTCGTAGGCACGCGTCTGCGTGTGCTCCTTCTGGATTTCGCGGATCGGCGCCACGATGCGGTACGTGCCCTGCGCCTTGACCGCCAGGTCGAACCGCACCTGGTCGTTGCCCATGCCGGTGCAGCCATGCGCGATGGCGTCCGTGCCGAGCTCGGCGCACCGCGCCAGGGCGGCGTCCACGATCAGGTAGCGGTCGGAGACGAGCAGCGGGTACTGGCCCTGGTAGGCCTCGCCGGCCTGCACGAACGGCTTGACGAAACCGTTCCAGATCGCGGGACCGCCATCGACGGTGACGTGGCTGGCCACGCCGAGTTCATGCGCGCGCTGCTCGATGAAGGCGCGTTCCTCGGCATCGACGCCGCCGGTGTCGGCGAACACGGTGTGGACGTTCCAGCCCCGCTCCTTGAGGTATGGAACGCAGAAGCTGGTGTCGAGGCCGCCCGAGAAGGCGAGGACGATGTCGCGCGAGGCGGACGGCGTGGAGGCGTCGGTGGTCATGGGTCTGCTCGGAGAAAGGAGGAAATCAGCCGCGCTGGGCGATGAGGGTGGCCATCACCGCCTTCTGCACGTGCAGGCGGTTCTCCGCCTCGTCGATGGCGATGCAGGCGGGCGAATCCATGACCGCGTCGGTCGCCTTGACGTTCCGTCGCAGCGGAAGGCAGTGGCTGAAGACGCCGTTGTTGGTCAGCGCCATCTTCCGCTCGTCGACGATGAAGTGCTTGTGTGCGTCGCGGATCGGCTTCTCGTCCTGCCAGCGGCCGAAGAACGGGATCGCACCCCAGCTCTTCGCATAGACCACGTCCGCACCCGCGTAGGCGCTGTCGATGTCGTGGCTGACCGTGAGCGAGCCGCCGCTTTCCGCTACGTTCTCCTCGGCCCAGCCCATGTAGCGCTCGTCGAGCACGTAGTCGGGCGTCGGGCAGAGCAGCGTCACGTCCATGCCCATGCGCGTCGCGATGGTCAACGCGGAATTCGCGACCGCCGTGTTCAGGGGCTTCGGATGGTAGGTCCACGTCAGCACGTATTTCTTGCCGCGCAGGTCCGAGGTGCCGAAGTGCTCCTGCAGCGCGAGCGCATGCGCGAGTTCCTGGCACGGATGGGTGATCGTCTCCATGTTGATGACGGGCACGGTCGAGTACTGCGCGAACGCCTTGAGGACGCGGTCCTCGCGATCGACGGACCAGTCCTGGAACTTCGGGAAGGCGCGGACGCCGATCAGGTCCACGTACCGGGCGAGCACGCGCGCGACCTCCGCGATGTGCTCCTCGGTGTCGCCGTCCATCACCGTGCCGAGGTCGAACTCGATCGGCCACGCATCCTTGCCGGGCTGGAGCACGACCGCGTGGCCGCCCAGCTGGAACGCACCCAGCTCGAAGCTCGTGCGGGTGCGCATCGACGGATTGAAGAACACCAGCGCGATGGAACGACCCTTCAGCTGGTCGCCGAGCTTCGAACGCTTGAAGGCCGCGGCGTCGGCCAGCACCGCATCGAGTTCGGCGCGGGTCCAGTCCTGGGTATTGAGGAAGTGCTTCATGGGGTCTCCGGGGAAGGTTCGCCGGGCCCGAAAACGAAAAGACCCAGCGCGAGGCTGGGTCCGAGTCTGTCGCCGAAAGGCGAAAAGCGCGCGTCACCCAGCCGTTTGGCAGGTGCGTCGGCGGGCGCGCGAGGTCATCCCCGCCGCCATGTAGGCGGAAGTCAGGATGTCGGCGTCGGCGTAGTCGGGGCGCATGAGGGCGGCGATGCTGGCACGGCCGGGCGGCCGATGCAAGTCAGGGCATGGGCATCACGGACACGCGGATGCGCAGCAGGTGCCCCGGATCCTCGGCCAGCCGCGAGCGGTACCGGGCGCCGCGGTAGGTGTAGTCGACGTCGTAGGCGACCGGTCGCTGGAACTTGCGCTCCACCGGCACCGCGCGGCAGCCGTCGCCGTCCTTCGGGTCACGCTTGAGGGCATTGCGCACCACGCCGACCACCCGCGAGATCCGGGAATCGTCATCGCAGCGCGTCTCCATGCCCGTGGCCGTCAGCGTCTGGTAGACCGGCGCCGCCCGCAGCACCCGCGCGTATTCGTACCGGACGTTCTCGCGCTGGATCACGGTCTCCGCGCCGGCCGCGGCGGGCAGCAGCAGCGTCAACGTCAGGGCGAGGAACGACAGTCGGCATCGCAAGGGGCGCTCTCCGCGGGAACCGGACCCGGGAGTGTATGCGGCCGAGCGGCCGTGGCGATGAATGCCCCCTGTCGCCGGCCATCCACGGGCCCCGCGGCGAGCGTCGCTACAATGGCCGGCTTCACGCCACGCGCCGCGACCGCCCATGGGCCTGCACCTCTACAACAGCCTTACCCGCCGCCTGGACGCCTTCGAGCCGCAGGACCCGGCGTGCCCGACGATGTACGTCTGCGGGCCGACGGTCTACAACTACGTGCACATCGGCAATGCGCGGCCGTACGTCGTCTTCGGCGTGCTGGCGTCGCTGCTGCGCCGCCGCTACGGCGCCGTGCGCTACGTGCGCAACATCACCGACGTCGACGACAAGATCAACAACGCCGCGCGCGAGCAGGGCGTCCCGATTTCCGCCATCACCGACCGCTTCGCCGCCGCCTTCCGCGAGGACATGGCGGCGCTGGGCGCGGTCGCGCCGGATGCCGAGCCCGCGGTGACGGCCCACATCCCGCAGATCGTCGCGATGATCGAGCGCCTGATCGGATCGGGCCACGCGTATGCCGCCGAGGGCCACGTGCTGTTCGCGGTCGGCTCGTTCGAGGGCTACGGCAAGCTCTCGCGCCGCGACCGCGACGAGATGATCGCCGGCGCGCGCATCGACGTGGCGCCGTACAAGCGCGATCCCGGCGACTTCGTGCTGTGGAAGCCGTCCACCGACGACCTGCCCGGCTGGGCCTCGCCGTGGGGCCGCGGCCGCCCCGGCTGGCACATCGAATGCTCGGCGATGGCGGAGGCGCACCTCGGCGAGACGATCGACATCCATGCGGGTGGCGTCGACCTCCAGTTCCCGCACCACGAGAACGAGATCGCGCAGAGCGAATGCGCGCACGGCGGGCGGATCTTCGCGCGCTACTGGCTGCACAACGGCATGCTCAACTTCGGCGGCACGAAGATGAGCAAGTCGCTCGGCAACATCGAGAAGATCCACGACCTGCTCGAAGCCCATCCGCCGGAGGCGCTGCGCTATGCGCTGCTGTCGGCGCACTACCGCCAGCCGCTGGAGTGGTCGGCCGCGGTCATCGAGCAGTGCGTGCGCACGCTGGACCGCCTGTACGGCACGCTGCGCGACCTCGCAACCGTGGAGGCGACGGCGGCGATCCCGGCATCCGTCGAAGCGGCACTCGACGATGACCTCAACACGCCGCAGGTGCTTGCGATCGTCAACGAGACGGCCCGCGAAGCGCGCGCGCTCCTGGCATCGTCCCAGCCCGACGCCGCCGAGCTCGCCGCGCTGAAGACCCGCCTGCTGGGCGCCGGCCTCGCGCTCGGCTTGCTGCAGCAGGCGCCCGCGGACTGGTTCGCACGCGGAAGCGCCGAAGGTGACGACGTGCGCATCGCCGCGCTGGTGGACGAGCGCGTCGCGGCGAAAGCCGCGCGCGACTTCGCGCGTGCCGACGCGATCCGCGACCAGCTCGCCGCCGAAGGCGTACTGCTCGAAGACACCCCGGGCGGCGTCCGCTGGCGCCGCGGCTGAGGAACGTTCGATGGCCGACACCGTCTTCCCGCTCGAGCCGACCGCCGACGAGGCGCAGCAGGCGATCCGCGACGAGTTCGCGTTCTTCTCCGACTGGGCGGAGCGCTACCAGTACCTGATCGACCTCGGCCGCAAGCTGCCGCCGATGGAGGACGCGCTCCGCACCGAGGAGACGCGGCTGCTCGGCTGCCAGTCGAAAGTGTGGATCGTCCATGCCGGCGGGTCCGCGCGGCTGGATTTCCTCGCGGCGAGCGACTCCGCGATCGTCTCGGGCCTGATCTTCCTGGCGCTGCGCGTGTACTCGGGACGCGCGGCCGCGGAGATCCTCGCGACCGAGCCGACGTTCGTCGCCGACATCGGCCTGTCGAAGCATCTTTCGCCCACGCGCAGCAACGGGCTCAGCGCCCTGCTCGCCCGCATCCGCGACACCGCGCAGGCCGCACAGGACGCTTCGTGAGCGAGACCGCGACGCCCGGCCCGATGCGCGTGCCGGCGTTCGTGGCCCTGATGGGCTACCGCATCCTCACGATCCTGTCGTACCAGATCGTCTCGGTGGCGGTCGGCTGGCAGATCTACCAGCTGACCCGCGATCCCCTGCGCCTGGGCCTGATCGGACTCGCCGAGGTGATTCCCTACTTCTGCGTCGCGCCGTTCGCCGGCTACCTGGTCGACCACCTGCCGCGACGCAAGCTCGGCATGGCGGCGTGCCTCGGGCTCGCCGCGACCGCACTGGTGCTGGTCGCGGTGACGCTGAGGCCCGCGTCGTCGCGCCTGCTTCTCATGTACGGGGCGATCGCGCTCACAGGCACCGTTCGCTCGTTCCTCGGGCCCGTCTACAACGCGCTGTTCGGCCGCGTGCTCGAGCGCGAGCAGTACACGCGGGGCGCGAGCATCGGCAGCATCGTCTTCCAGTCGGGCCTCGTCATCGGGCCGGCGCTCGGCGGCGCACTGGTGGGCGCGGGCAGCGTAGTGGTCGCCTACGCGACGGCGGCGGTGCTCGCGGTGGGCGCCGCGATTTCGGTGCTGAGCCTGCGCGTGACCGAACCCGCGACCGAACAGCAGCGCGGGCCGATCTTTCGCAGCATCGGTGAAGGCATCCGCTTCGTCTTCGGCCACCAAGTGCTGCTGGGCGCCCTCGCGCTCGACATGTTCGCCGTGCTGCTCGGCGGCGCGATTTCCCTGGCGCCGGCCTTCATTCGCGAAGTGCTCGACCGCGGCCCCGAAGCGCTCGGCATCCTGCGCGGCGCGCCCGCGCTGGGCGCGGTGCTTGTCGGACTCTGGCTCGCGCGCAAGCCGCTCGAACGCCATGCCGGACGCATCATGCTGGCGGCCGTCGCGGGCTTCGGCCTGTGCATGATCGGCTTCGGCCTGTCGACGTCGTTCTGGCTTTCGGCGGCGATCCTGATGGTCTCGGGCATGTTCGACGGCGTATCCGTGGTGCTGCGCTCGACCGTGCTGCAGCTGGCCACGCCGGATGAAATGCGCGGCCGCGTCTCGTCGATCAACGGCATCTTCATCGGCTCGTCGAACGAACTCGGCGCGTTCTGGTCCGGCGCGACCGCGCGGATGATGGGCCTCGTGCCTTCGGTGGTCTTCGGCGGTTTCATGACGCTTGGCGTCGTGGCGGCCACGGCCTGGCGTGCCCCCAAGCTGCGCCGGCTCGACCTGCGCGACCTGCGCTGACGCCTCGGCGCGACGCCTGAAAAACGAAGCCCCGCGCAAGGCGGGGCTTCGTGGCGATCGCGGGACAGGCGGATCAGTCGCCCATCTGCTTCTGCAGGTGCTCCCAGCGCTCCTGCGCATCGATCGTGCGCTCGGCGGTGAGGCGCGCCTCGAGGCGGTCGAGGCCGATCTCCTCGCCGGTGTCGACGCAGAAGCCGTAGTCGCCCGAGTCGATCCGCTTCAGCGTGCTGTCGATCTTGCTGATCAGCTTGCGGTAGCGGTCGCGCGTTCGCAGTTCCAGCGAGTTCTCCGTCTCACGCGTCGCGCGCTCGGCCTCGTCGCCGACGTCGCGGACTTCCTCGCGGAGGTTCTCGATCGTCTGCTTCGATTCCTCGACGAGGTCGCCACGCCAGTTGAGCAGCCGCTGCCGGAAATACTCCAGCTGCAGCGGATTCATGTATTCCTCGTCGGCGGCCGGCTTGTAGCCATCGGGAACGACCGGTCGACCGGTCGCCTCGTCGGTGCGGTACTCCGGCGTGTGGCGCGGACGCTGCGACCCGGCGGACGAACCGCGCGGAGTCGTGACGGCGACGGCGACCTTGCCGGTAGCGGGGCGCTGGGCGGGCGAAGCGGCGGTGCCGCCGGTCGCGCTCGCCGCGGCCGGGGCCGCCGCGCTCTTCTTGTTGGACACGTTTTTACTCATCGACTCCACCTGAGGAGGCGTGCGTGCGGCGTTCTTCGCCGTACCGGACGCCCCGGACTTCATATCGCCCCCCGCGGCGCCGGCAGTGCCGGACCGGACGAGACGTTCGTTCGCGCCTTCCGTCGCCCGGGCAGGCGCAACGGGGGCGGGTGCAGGCTTCGCGGCCGACCGCGACGCGGTCTTGCCGGCGACCGCGGTCTTGCGCGCGGCAGCCGCTTCGACCGCGCGCGACGCCGTAGCCGACTTCGCCGCGGCCTTTTTCGCGGGCACCTTGGCGGCGACCTTCGCAGGCGCCTTTGCAGGCACCTTGGCCGGCGCAGCGACCTTCTTCGCAGGCGCGGCCTTCTTCGCGGCGGGCGCCGACTTTTTCGCAGCGACCTTCGCCGGCGCCTTCTTGGCCACAGGAGCGGCCTTCTTCGCAGCGGGCACGGCTTTCTTGGCGACCGGCTTCGAGGCGGGCTTCGCAGCCTTTTTCGCGGCCGGCTTCGCCGTGGACTTCTTGGCCGCCGGGGCAGCCTTCTTCGCGGTTTTCTTTGTCGCCACGAGCGCCTGTCCTTCTTCCCTTGAGGCGGGAAAGCGCGCTGTTATACCCTGCCCGCAACAGCCGCGGCAACCGCGCTGGAGCGTGCTACGACCGGGCCTTCGCATGCACGCGCACGAGGATTTCCGGAGTCCCGAACGCGCGTCGCGAACAATCGCCGGCGCCGGGACGTGGGCGCCATCATGGTGAGCCGGAGCATCAAGATACCGTGATCGACCGCGCACTCATCGCGCTGCTGCGTGGCTACAAGCGTTGGATCAGTCCATTGCTCGGCCCACGTTGCCGATTCCACCCGACCTGCTCCGTGTACGCGATGGAGGCGATCGCGCGTTTCGGCGCCGTGCGCGGAAGCTGGCTCGCGGCGCGCCGGCTGCTGCGTTGCCATCCGCTGCATCCCGGCGGGCACGATCCGGTTCCACCGCGCTGACATCAGCGCGCGTTCGCGTGGTTCGTCGCATGATGACCGTCCGACTCCAAGGAGCATCCCGATGCGGCTGACGGCAATCCTGTGGCCCGGCCTGCTGGCACTCGCCGGATGTGCGGCCGCGCCGCCCGCAACGACGGCCGGCGCTGCCGCGCACTCGGCGGAAACGGCAGCCTTGCCGACGATCGAGCTTCCCGCATCGGCCTCGCAAGGCGCGCTGGTGATCGGTCGCACCACGCCGGGCGCCACGGTGACGCTCGGCGAACGCACCGTGCGCGTCGCGCCCGATGGACGATTCGCGTTCGGCATCCCGCGCGATGCGGCCGGCCCCTTGCAGGTGCGCATCGCGTCCCCGCGGGGCGCGTCTGCGACCCGCTCGCTCGCCGTGGTTCCGCGCGACTGGCCGATCGAACGCATCGATGGCGTGCCGCCCTCGACCGTCGACCCGCCCCCGCCGATCGCCGCACGCATCCGCGAGGAGCAGGCGCGCGTCTCCGCGGTCCGCACGCGCAACGATGCGCGAACCGACTTCCTGCAGCGCTTCATCTGGCCCGTGCAGGGACGCGTGAGCGGTCGCTTCGGCAACCAGCGCGTCTACAACGGCAGCGCAGGTGCGCCGCATTCGGGCATGGACATCGCCGCCGCGCAGGGCACGCCGATCCACGCGCCGGCCGCCGGCATCGTCACGTTCGCCGATCGCGACCTCTACCTGACGGGCGGCACGGTCGTACTCGACCACGGCCACGGCGTCAGCTCGAACTTCCTCCATCTCTCACGCATCGACGTGCGCGTCGGCGACCGCGTCGAACAGGGCGCGGTGCTCGGCGCGGTCGGGGCGACGGGGCGCGCGACGGGGCCGCATTTGCACTGGGGGATGAACTGGTTCGACGTCCGGATCGACCCCCTGCTCGTCCTGGATCCCGCGGATCAGTCGCGCGCTGCGGCGCGTTGAGGTCAAGCCGCATCCGTAACGGGATCGCGGCGCGGTTCGACGTTCGGATCGACCCCCTGCTCGTCCTGGACCCCGCGGATCAGTCGCGCGCTGCGGCGCGTTGAGGTCAAGCCGCATTCGTAACGGGATCACGGCGCGGTTCGACCTCCGGATCGACCCCCTGCTCGTCCTGGACCCGCGAATCAGTCGCGCGCTGCGCCGCGTTGAGGTGAAGCCGCGTTCGTACTCGAAACGCACCTCGCGACGCTCGCGAGTGCGTGTCAGCCCGCGCCGCCCTCGCCCGTCACCTGTGCCACCGCGTCGTGCGCGTGCAGGCTCTCGAAGTGCGCGACCTTGACGTCGAAGCACTGCACGGCCGTATGCGACGACAGGGCGTGCGCGATGCGACGGGCCGCGTCCTCGCAGAACATCAGGTTGCGGGCATTCAGCGCGGCGAAGGCCTGCTCGTCCTCGCGCTTCACCGCCGTCTGCACCGGCGTGCCGAGCGCGGCTTCCACGCGGTCGATGATCTCGACGGTCGGCAGGGACGTCAGTCCGGCCGCCAGGCGGACGCGAATGTCCGCGCGGCTGCGTTGTGCGTGCGGCGTCGCGACCAGTCCCGCCTCCGAGCGCAACCAGTCGCGCACGCTCGCGGCGTCGACGCTGCCTTCGGCGCCGAACGCGTGCTCGAAGGCCTCGGCGCTCATCTGTCGCGAGAGTGCGGCCGAGGCCGGGCACGTCGAGGAATAGTCGACGCCGACCGCGAGTTCGATGGCCACGTCGCCGTCGCGCCAATCCGCCGCGATCTCGACCGGATAGGCCTTCCAGCCGGCATGGGCGCTCGCGAGTGCCGCGCGCAGCAGCAAGTGGTCGAACCGGACGACGAGGCGTGCGCTGCGCGACAGGCCGTTCTGCGTATCGACGAGCGCCTGCAGGACGTGCGCGAGGCCCTCGGGCGTCAGCGGCTCGACGGCGAAGGCGTGCTGCAGGCGGAGGTAGAGCCGCGACATGTGGATGCCGCGCGCGGCGGGGTCGAGCAGATCGACCGAGACATCGACGCGCGCCGGGACCTGCATTGCTTCGCCGTCGGCCCCGACGAGGCGGACCGGGATCGCGATGCCGGCCATGCCCACCGCATCGAGCGCGCGCGCGGTCGCGGCGCGGTCGAGCGCGACATCGGGCATGGCACGGAGCTGGGTCATCGGGGCGGCCGGGGCGGGAAGCCGCGCATTCTAACGGCGCGTCCCGTTCGCGCCCGAC
>NZ_BAAGAB020000027.1:0-33989 GCF_047159895.1 Lysobacter xanthus | reverse complement strand
CGACCACGCGATAGGCGCCACGGACATAGAGCACGGAACTGTCGTGCATGCGGACCTCCCTTCCGCCGAGCGCGTCCGATCCTGGACGCCGGTGCCGCTTCGCGACGGTGCAAGCGTACCGCATGTGTCGGCCACGGCAACGGGCCGCTAGCATGCAATCTCTCCACCGCCGCCGGGCGAGACTGCGCCGATGCCCCCCACTTCCGCCCTCGTCTCCCCCCTCGGCCAGCTGCAGGCGGTCTGCGAGAACGCCACCGTCGCGCTGTTCGTGATGGACGAGCGCCAGCACTGCATCTACATGAATGCCTCGGCCGAGGCGCTGACGGGGTATCGGCTGGACGAGGTGCGCGGGCAGCCGCTGCACGACTTCGTGCACCACACGCATCCCGACGGCCGGCCCTACCCGCTGGCGGACTGCCCGATCGATCGCGCCGCACCGCAGAACATGCAGGAGCAGGGCGAAGAGGTGTTCGTGCATCGCGACGGGCACTTCTATCCGGTGGCCTTCACCGCCAGCCCGATCCGGCAGGACGGGCGCGTGGTGGGCACGGTGATCGAGGTGCGCGAGATCAGCCGCGAGAAGCAGCGCGATGCCGAGGAGGTGGCGGTGCGCCAGCTCTCCGAGCTGATGCTGCACGAGCTCGACCTGGGCCGGATGGTGCAGGCCGTCACCGATACCGCCACCCGGCTCACGGGCGCGGACTTCGGGGCGTTCTTCTACAACGTGGAGCAGGCGGGCGGCGACGCCTACATGCTCTATGCGCTGTCGGGCGTGCCGGCCGAGAATTTCTCCAAGTTCGCGCATCCGCGCGCTACGCCGCTGTTCGGCCCGACGTTCCGGGGCGAAGGCACGATCTGCATCGAGGACGTGCTGCGCGACCCGCGCTACGGGCAGTGGGCGCCGCACCACGGCATGCCGGAGGGCCATCTGCCGGTGCGCAGCTACCTCGCCGTGCCGGTGAAAAGTGACACCGGCGAGGTGCTGGGCGGGCTGTTCTTCGGCCACGCGAAACCCGGGGTATTCACCACCACGCACATGCGCACGGTGGAGTCGCTCGGGGCGCTCGCGGCGATCGGCATGGCGCGACTGCGCCAGTTCCGCGTCGCGGAAGCCGAGGCCCGCGAGAAGGCGACCCTCTACCAGGAGGCGAGCCGCGCGAGCCAGATGAAGGACGAGTTCCTCGCCACGATCTCGCACGAGCTGCGCACGCCGCTGACGTCGATCCTGGGCTGGAGCGGCATGCTCGCCTCGGGGCGGCTGGCGCCCGAAATGGCGGACCGCGCGGTGGCGACGATCGACCGCAATGCGCGCGTGCAGGCGCAGATCATCGAGGACCTGCTCGACATCTCGCGCATCGTCAGCGGCAAGCTGCACCTCTCGGTGCGCGACATCGATCCCGCGCAGCCCGTCGAAGCGGCGATGGATGCGGTGCGCCCCGCCGCCCTCGCCCGCGACGTGCGGCTGGAGGTGCACGTCGCGCGCGACGTCGGGCGCCTGCGCGCCGATCCCGACCGCCTGCAGCAGGTGGTGTGGAACCTCGTCACCAATGCGGTGAAGTTCACCGACCGCGGCGGCCGGGTGGACGTCGACCTGCGTCGCACCGACACCGACATCGAGCTGCGCGTGCGCGATACCGGGCGCGGCATCGCACCGCAGTTCCTGCCGTACGTCTTCGACCGCTTCAGCCAGGTGGACGCGTCGTCGACCCGCGAGCACGGCGGCCTGGGCCTCGGCCTGTCGATCGTGCGCCACCTGGTGGAGATGCACGGGGGCACGGTGGACGTGTCGAGCGAGGGCGCCGGCCGCGGCACCGAATTCACCGTGCGGCTGCCCGTGTCGACGGCCCCCGCCGAAGCGCCGCTGGACCGTCGCCGCGTCGACCCGACGTCGGTGCCGGCCGAGCCGGGCCTCGATGCGCTGGCGGGCCGCCACATCGTGCTGGTGGAGGACGATGCGGATTCGCGCGCGATGCTGGCCGCGGTGCTTGAAGCGCATGGCGCGCGCGTGGTCGCCTGCGCTTCGGCCGCGACCGCGCTCGACGTGCTGCGCGGCACGCGGCCCGACGTGGTGATCAGCGACATCGGCATGCCCGGCATGGACGGCTATGCCTTCATCGAGGCCTTGCGCACGTGGGAGACGGGCATGGGCCGCAGCGCCGTGCCGGCCATCGCGCTCACCGCGTATGCGCGGGCCGAGGACCGCATGCGCGCGCTGGCGAGCGGCTTCCAGGTGCACGTGCCCAAGCCGGTGCAGCCGGCGGAGCTGGTGGCGGTGGCGCAGTCGCTCAGCGGCTGGCGGGGCGAGCCGACGTAGCGCGGTATCCTGATGGGCTCCCGTTTCCGACCAGGCCGCGCGCCATGAGCCTCAAGCAGCGACTCACCGACGACATGAAGGCCGCCATGAAGGGCGGCGACAAGGCCACGCTCGGCGTGATCCGCCTCGTCAACGCGGCCATCAAGCAGAAGGAAGTCGACGAGCGCGTGGAGCTCGACGACGCCGCGGTGCTGGCCGTGCTCGACAAGATGGTCAAGCAGCGCCGCGACTCGGTGACGCAGTACGAAGCCGCTTCGCGCGAGGACCTGGCGCAGATCGAGCGCGACGAGATCACCGTGATCGAGCGCTACCTGCCGGCCAAGCTCGGCGAGGCCGAGATCGATGCGGCGATCGACGCGGCCATGGCCGAAACCGGCGCCTCGGGTGCGGCCGACATCGGCAAGCTGATGGGCGTGCTCAAGCCGCGGCTGGCCGGGCAGGCGGACATGGGCCTGGTGTCCAAGCGGGTCAAGGCGAAGCTGGGCTGATCCGCCGCGGCGTCGCGGCGACCGCTCGCGACGCCGTGACGCCCGCTGCGCGAGGCTGCCGGCATGGCCCCGTCCGTCCCCCCCGAAACGCCCGGCAACGCGGGCACGACGCCGGCCGCGACCGGCAGCACGCCCGCCGCGGCCGACGCTCCGCCGGTGGTCGCGCAGCTCGATCCGACCGAGAAGGCGTCGATCACCCAGGCCGACGGCGCGCCGCCCCCGGTCGACGTGCGCAAGGTGGTGCGCCGCGCGAGCATCGGCTCGCTGCCGATGGCACTGCTGCGGCGGTTCCTCGATTCCGAAGTGATCACCCGCGCCGCCGCGCTGGCCTTCTACGCCGCGCTGTCGATCGGCCCGCTGGTGCTGCTCCTGCTGTGGCTGACGGCCTCGAGCGAGGCGATGCAGACCGCGGTGGTCGCGCAGGTCGGGATGCTCGTGGGGCCGGAGGCGCAGTCGGTCGCGCGCACGATCCTGCAGCAGGCGGCCTCCACGCCCGACACCGGTTCGATCGCCGGCTGGTGGAGCGTGGGGCTGCTGATCGCCGGCGCGAGCGCGGTGTTCGTGCAGCTGCAGGACGCGCTCAACCGCATCTTCCGCACCGACGCCACCGCCCTGCCCGGCCTGTGGAACTGGGTGCAGAAGCGCCTGCTCTCGTTCGGGCTGGTGCTCGCCGTGGTGTTCCTGCTGGTGGTCTCGATGACGGTGACCACCGTGCTCGACCTCACCATCGGGCGCTTCGCGCGCGGCGAGGGCCTCGCGGCGATGCTGGCAGCGCTGATCGTCTACGCCTTCACCTTCGCGCTGATGTACCACTTCCTGCCCGACCGCCGCGTGCGCTGGCGGCTCTCGCTGGCCGGCGGCGCGCTCACGTCGGTGCTGTTCGTCGCCGGCCGCGGCGCGATCGCCTGGTACCTCGCGCACCAGGGCACGGCCTCGGCCTACGGCGCGATGGGCACGCTGGTGCTGACCATGCTGTGGATGTACTACGCCGCGATGATCCTGTTCGGCGGCGCGGTGGTGACGGCGACCATCGACGAGCGCCTCGGGCCGGCGCCGGCGCCCGTCGCGAACGCCTGAGGCGTCGCAACGGCTGAGGCACGGCTCTGCGAGCGTCGACAACGGCGAGGCATCGATCGACGGCGGTCGCATCGCGTCGCGCGGGCCGCGCCGGGAAAGCCCGCTGCGATGCGCGGCTCGCAGGGCCGCATCCGGCGCGCGCGGGCCCGTCCGGCACGCCGTGCCCCGCCCGGTGCCCCGCGCTGCGATACTCGTCGACGAGATTCCCGAACCGCCCCGATGGCCCGCATCCCCGACGCTTTCATCGACGATCTCCTCGCCCGCACCGACATCGTCGAGGTGGTCGGCAGCCGCGTGCCGCTCAAGCGGCAGGGCAAGGAGTTCTCCGCGCGCTGTCCGTTCCACGACGAGCGCTCGCCGAGCTTCACCGTCTCGCCGGTCAAGCAGTTCTATCACTGCTTCGGTTGCGGTGCGCACGGCACCGCCATCAGCTTCGTCATGCAGTACGACCGGCTGGAGTTCCTCGACGCCGTCGACGAGCTGGCCAAGCAGGTCGGCATGGAGGTGCCGAAGGACACGCAGCAGCGTGCGGCTGATCCGCAGCTGCTCGAGCTGTACGCGATGCTCGAATCGGCCACGACCTTCTTCCGCCAGCAGCTCGCGTCGAGCGCGAAGGCGCGCGAGTATTTCGAACGACGCGGCGTATCCGACGCGGTGCGCGAGAAGTTCCAGCTCGGCTACGCGCCGGACGGCTTCGAGGCGCTGAAGAACGCGCTCGGCACCAGCCCGCAACGGCTCGCGCTGCTCGAGCGCGCGGGCCTGTTCTCCAAGAACGACACCGGCCGCGTCTACGACAAGTTCCGCGACCGCGTGATGTTCCCGATCCACGATCGCCGCGGGCGTCCGATCGCCTTCGGCGGCCGCGTGATCGACAAGGACGACGGCCCGAAATACCTCAACTCGCCGGAGACGCGCCTGTTCCACAAGGGCCGCGAGCTCTACGGCCTGTGGCAGGTGCGCGGCGCGAACTCGAAGATCGAGCGGCTGATCGTCGTCGAGGGCTACATGGACGTGATCGCGCTGTTCCAGAACGGCGTGACGCAGGCCGTGGCCACGCTCGGCACCGCGACCACGTCCGACCATGCCGAGCTGCTGTTCCGCAACGCGCCCGACGTCTTCTTCTGCTTCGACGGTGATCGCGCCGGACGCGGCGCGGCGTGGAAGGCGGTGGAATCCGTGCTGCCACGCATGAAGGACGGGCGGCAGGCGTTCTTCCTGTTCCTGCCCGAGGGCGAGGACCCCGACAGCATCGTGCGCAACGAAGGTCGCGACGGTTTCGAGGCGCGCCTGCAGTCGGCGACGCCGCTGTCGCAGTTCCTGTTCGACAGCCTCGCGCACGACGTGAACCTCGCGACGCTCGAAGGCAAGGGACGCCTCGCCGAGCGCGCGAAGCCGCTGCTCGCCCAGATTCCCGACGGCGCCTTCGCCGACCTGATGCGCCAACGGCTCACCGAGCTCACCGGCGTCGGTGCACGCACCGCGTCGCCGGACACGCACGTGCCCGCGCAGCGTGCGCGCACGCCGGGCCGGCATGCCCCGCCGCCGAAGCAGAGCCTGGTGCGCAGCGCGATCCTGCGCCTGCTGCACAAGCCCGCGCTCGCGCTGGAGATCGCCGCCGATCCACCGTTCGCGATCCTGCGCCAGCCCGGCGTTCCGCTGCTCGTCGAACTGATCGGCCTCGTGCATGCGCGGCCCGACGTCGGCGCGGCCGCGCTCGTCGAGCATTTCGAGGGGCGCGAGGAACACGAGCCGCTGCAGAAGCTCGCGGTGCAGACGCTGCCGGGCATCGACGCGAAGTGGCGCGAGGAGCTGCTCGACAACGTGCGCCAGCTCGAGCAGGCCACGATGCAGCAGCGCGTGGACGAGTTGCAGGCGAAGATTTCCGAGGTCGGCATGTCCGGCCTGGACGACTCGGAAAAGGCCGAGCTGCGTACGCTGCAGGTGCGACGCAGCTGATCCCGGTCCGCCGGACGGCGATCCGCGCATGCGATGGCGGCGATATCGTGCGCCATCGCCTCGCACACGGACCCGCCATGCGCCTTCTGCCTGCCTTCGCCCTGCTGCTCGCCCTCGCCGCCCCGCTCGCCCGCGCCGATGCGGTGGACCCGGTGAAGGACCTCCCCGGCAGCGCGGATCCGGCCTGGCTCAAGCGCTTCGAAGGCAGCGTCATCGTCAATTACGACCATCGCGACTTCGACGCGGTGTCGCTGCCGGCGTCGCCGCTCGTGCTCAAGCCCGGCACCAGCGATGCGCACAACAACACGCTCGCCGAGCCGCGGCGCTCGGTGACCGCCGAGGGCGAGGTGACGCGCCTGCTGTACGTCGTGCCGGGCGGACATTCGACGCTGGAAGTGATGCGCGGCTATGTGGACACGATCCGCGCGGCCGGCGGCCGGTCGCTGTTCGGCTGCACGGGCGGCACGGGCGGCTGCGGCGGTGCGCTGCGCGGCAGCGACGACGGCGGTGGCGACCAGGGCCTGCTGATGCGCCTGTATCCGGAGACGATCGCGAAGGCGCCGACGCTGGGCACCGCCGACTGCGCGGACGACGGCATGACCGACCAGCGCTACCTGCTCGCGCGCCTGCCGGACGGCGCGGGCGGCCTGCGCACGCTCGCGGTGATGGCGTGGACCGTCGCCGGCAACGGCAATTACTGCGCGGCGATCAACGGTCGCACGGCGGTGCTCGTCACCGCGATCGCGCCGAAGGCACGGCAGGACCGCATGGTGACGGTGACCGCCGGCGACATGGCGAAGGCGCTCGCCGCCGAGGGCCGCATCGCGCTCTACGGCCTGTACTTCGACACGAACAAGTCGACGGTGAAGGACGCCTCGCGACCGACGCTCGAACAGATCGCGACGCTGCTGAAGGACGCGCCCGCGCTCAAGCTGCAGGTGGTCGGCCATACCGACAACGTCGGCGACGCGGCGGCGAACCTCAAGCTGTCGACCCGGCGTGCGGATGCCGTGGTCGCCGCGCTCGTGGAGGACTTCGGCATCGACGAGGCGCGCCTGCAGGCGGCCGGCGCCGGGATGACCAAGCCGATCGCCGACAACGGCAGCGAGGCGGGCCGCGCGAAGAACCGGCGCGTGGAGCTGGTCAAGCGCTGAGCCGGTCGCTCAAGCGGCAAGGCCCCAGGCGCAGGAATCCATCGACAGCGTGCCGTAGGTGAGCCCGCCTTCGATCCAGTCGGGTGCGTCGCCCTGCCCCGCGCCGAGCGCGACCAGCAGCGGCAGGAAGTGTTCTTCGGTCGGATGCGCGCGCACCGCATGCGGCGCACGGCGGCGGTAGTCGACGAGCGCGTCGACGTCCCCGCGCAACGCCGCCTCGCGGATCCAGTCGGCGAAGGCCTGCGCGTACTCCGGGTCGCGCACGTCGCGGCGGAACTCGAACAGGTTGTGCGTGAGGCTGCCCGAACCGACGACGACGATCCCGCGCGCGCGCAGCGGCGCCAGCGCGCGGCCGAGTCGCAGGGCGCCGGCGGCATCGAGCGACTGCGGCAGCGAGACCTGCAGCACGGGCAGGTCGGCCGCCGGGCGCAGGTGCATCGCCGGCACCCAGGCGCCGTGGTCGCGCCCGCGCGTGGCGTCGATGCGCGCATCGAGCCCGGCGGTGCGCAGGGCTTGCACGACTTCGTCCGCGACGGCCGGTTCGCCGGGTGCTTCGTAGCGCAGCCGGTAGAGCGCCTCCGGGAAGCCGCCGAAGTCGTGGATGGTCTCGGGTCGCGCGGCGCCCGTGACCTCGAGCCCCGGCGTCATCCAGTGCGGCGAGACGATGACGATCGCGGGCGTGCCGTCGAGCCGGCGGCCCAGCGCCGCCAGCTCGGGGCCGAGGCGGCCGGGCTCGACGGCGAACATCGGCGAGCCATGGGAGACGAACAGGGCGGGCGACGGGGACATGCGGGCGGCTCCGGTGCGGCCGCGAGGCGGCCATCCCCCGAATCTGGGCGCCGCCCCGTCACGGCGCCATCGTCGCGCCCGCAATCGACCGTCCCGCGAACGGGACGACGCGGCCGCCTCGCGTTCAGCGCGCCTCAGCGGGCGTCGCGAACGACCTCGCCGCCCTTCATCACGAAGGGCACGGCTTCCAGCGTGCGGACGTCCTGCGCGGGGTCGCCCGGCACGGCGATGAGGTCGGCGAAGCGACCGGCCTCGACCACGCCGACGTCCTTGCTGGCCAGCGCCTGCGCGGCATTGACCGTAGCTGCCTGGATCGCCTGCACCGGCGTCATGCCGTACTTCACCATCACCGCGAACTGCTTCGCGTTGTCGCCGTGCGGATACACGCCGGCGTCGCTGCCGAAGACCATGCCGACGCCGGCCTTGAACGCCTTGCGGAAGTTCTCGCGCTGGATGTCGCCGATCTCGCGGTCCTTGCGCAGGTTGTCCTCGAGCACGCCGTTCTTCTTGCCCTCGGACTGCGTGTAGTCGGTGTTGTAGATGTCCATCGACAGCCATGCGCCGCGCTGCCTGGCGAGGCGGATGCCTTCGTCGTCGATGAGCGAGGCGTGCTCGATGGTGTCGACGCCGGCGCGGATCGCGTCCTTGATGCCCGCCGCGCCGTGCGCGTGCGCGGCCACCTTCATCGACGCCATGTGGGCCTCGTCGACGATCGCGCGCATCTCGTCGAGCGTGAGCTGCTGCGCACCCGGCTCGTCGCCGTGGCTGAAGACGCCGCCCGTGGCGCAGATCTTGATCACCTGCGCGCCGTACTTCTTCAGCGTGCGCACCACCTTGCGGCCTTCCTCGGGGCTGTCGACGTTGTACGCGCCCTTCTGGTCCATCGACGGCGGGAAGAAGGTGGAATCGCAGTGGCCGCCGGTGGCACCGACCGCGTACGTCGCGGTGACCACGCGTGGGCCGGTGATCTTGTGCTCGTCGATCGCCTGCCGCAGGCCGACGTCGTCCCAGGCTTCGCTGCCGACGTTGCGCACGGTGGTGAAGCCGGCGGCCAGCGTCTTCTGTGCGTTCGGCACCTGCAGCACCGACCAGAAGCGGTCGCCGAACTGCAGGCCGGTGTAGCCGCCGTAGGTCGGGTCGCTGTCGAGGTGCACGTGCATGTCGATCAGGCCGGGCAGCAGCGTCATGCCGGGCAGGTCGACGCGCTTCGCGCCGGCGGGCACGCTGTCGCCGGCATGGCCGATGGACACGATGCGCTCGCCCTGCACCAGCACCTGCGGATGGTCGACATAGCGGCCGGTGCGCACGTCGAGCAGGCGATCGGCGGTCACCACGGTGGCCCGCGGTGCCGGCTGTGCGCCCGCGGCGAACGCGGCGGCCGCGAGGGCGAGCAGGAGCGCGGAACGGGCGGGGACGGACGACGGAAAGCGCGGGATGGCGGGCATGTCGGCAACGCGTTCGGAGAGGCGGCCAGTATAGGCAGCCGCACCGGTGCGCCCGCCCGACGGACGTCGCGTTTACTTCGCCGGCGGATCCGGCGGGAACACGGTCGGCAATGCGAGCAGCGCCGCGGGATGGAACACCGTCGCATGCGTGTAGTCCGGCAGCGCCTTCGCCCACGTGCGTACGCCGGCGTGGGCACGCGTCGCTAGCAGGTCCAGGAAGCGGCGCATGCCCTCGGCGGCGCTGCCCTCGCGCCCGGTGGCGACGTAGACCTTCGCCTTCAGCGACCCGGGCTGCTTCGCGAGCCACTGCGGCGCGGAGTCGATCAGCGCGCTTCGGTTCCACCACAGGCTGGGATCGACCGCGATGTAGGCGTCGAACAGCTCGGGCGTGCGCGCGAAGGTTTCGATCGCGAACAGGCCGGCGAGCGACTCGCCCATCAGCGCGTCCTCGCCGCTGGTGCGGTAGCGGGCCCGCACGTCGGGCAGCAGCTCGTCACGCAGGAAGCGGCGGAAGGTGGCCGAGCCGCCGACCACGGGCGCGATCGCGCGATCCTCGGGGTCTTCGGTGGGGCCCGTGGTGTCGCGACGGCGTTGGGTGTTCTCGATGCCGACGAGGATGACCGGGCGCATCGAGCCGTTGCCGGTGAGCACGCGCACGAGGCCGGCGACGTGCAGGAAGTCCTCGTCGATGCCGCCGTCGAGCAGCACCAGCACCGGATAGCGACGTTCCGGCGCGTCGGCGTAGCCGGCCGGCAATAGCACGTTCACGCGGCGGGTTTCGTCGAGCGTCTTCGAGGCGAGCGTGTACGTCTCGCCGACCGTGAGCGGTGCAGGCGCGGTGGCCGCGGACGACGCCGTGGCCGCGAGCAGCAGCGCCACGAGTGCGACCGCGCGCAGCAGCATGTTCATGCCTGCGGCGCGAACTGCAGCGTGGCCGCGGGCTCGAGCCACGGCAGCAGCCAGTGGTCGAGCAGAAGGAAGGCGAACAGCGCCATCAGGTAGACGATCGAGTAGTTGAAGACCTTCATCGCGTACAGCTCGTCCGGCGGATCCATCAGGCGCCAGGCGTGTCGCAGGAACACGAGGCCGAGCACCAGCGCACCGCCGAGGTAGAACAGCCCACTCATGCCGGCGACCCACGGCAGGACCGTCACCGCGACCAGCAGCACCGTGTAGATCAGGATCTGCAGGCGCGTGTACTGCACGCCGTGCGTCACCGGCAGCATCGGCACCAGCGCGCGGGCGTAGTCGTCGCGACGGAAGATCGCGAGGGCCCAGAAGTGCGGCGGCGTCCACACGAAGATGATGAGCACGAGCAGCAGCGCATGCGCCCAGTCCCATTCGCCCTGCATGCCGGTCACGGCCGACCAGCCGAGCAGCGGCGGCGCGGCGCCGGCGATGCCGCCGATCACGATGTTCTGCGGCGTCGCACGCTTGAGGAAGACCGTATAGACGACCGCGTAGCCGATCAGCGAAGCGAAGGTGAGCACCGCGGTGATCGTGTTGACGAACACGACCAGCAGCAGCATCGACAAAGCGCCCAGCACGAGCGCGAAGGCCAGCGCCCGCGCCGGCGTGATCGAGCCGACCACCAGCGGACGCCAGGACGTGCGCGCCATCTTCGCGTCGATGCGCGAGTCGAGCAGCTGGTTGATCGCCGCAGCGGATGCGGCGGCGAGCCAAATGCCGAGGAAGCCGATCACCGACTCCTTCAGCGGCGGCAGCCCCGGCACGGCGAGGAACATGCCGACGAATGCGGTGAAGACGATCAGCGCGACCACGCGCGGCTTGGTCAGCGACCAGTACTGGCGCAGTCCCGCGGCCACGTCAGACCTTCGGTTCGCGCAGGCGCGCGAGCAGGGTGACAAGCGTGGCGAGCAGCAGCACGGCGCCCGCGTTGTGCGCGACCGCCACGTGCAGCGGCAGGCCGAGCTTCACGTTGGCGATGCCCAGCGAGACCTGCGCAAGCGTCAGGAGGCCGAGCAGCGTGCCCCAGCCGCGCATCCCGGGCGTGCGCAGCAGGCGCAGCGCGAGCCACAGCAGGTAGACGAAGACCACCACCGCCATGCCGCGGTGCGCGAGCTGGATCGCGATGCGCGACGCGCCGTCGAGCACACCGCCCTCGTAGTCGACGCCCACGCCGCGCCACAGCACGAAGCCCTCGCGGAAATCCGCGGGGGGCATCCAGCGGCCGACGCAGGTCGGGAAATCGTTGCCGCAGGCAAGCGCCGCGTAGTTGGCGCTGACCCAGCCGCCGAGTGCGATCTGCAGGCCGAGGACCACCAGGCCCGCGATCAGCAGGCGGCGGACGAGGTGCGCGTCGGCGAGGCGGATCGGCAGGTTCGTCGCACGCCAGGCGGTCCACAGCAGCAGCGAGAACGTCGTCAGCCCGCCGAGCAGGTGGCCCATCACGACGATCGGCTTCAGCAGCCAGGTGACCGTCCACATGCCGAGCAGGGCCTGGAAGACGATGGTCATCAGCGTGAGCGAGGTGGCGCGCGACAGGTCGCCGTTGTTCCAGCGCAGCGCAGCGGCGAGCAGGATCAGCTCGCCGGCGATGGCGAGCGCAGCGGCGATGCCGTACTGCGCCTGCATGTACAGCGGGATCGACGCGGCGACGAGCACGGCGGCCGCGACCACCTGCACGACGCCGCCGCGGCGGCGCCGCGCGGCGAGCAGGGCGAGCACCAGCACCAGCACGCCGAGCGATGCGGCGAGGTGGCGGTGCAGCTGCTCGCGCCAGGCCTTGTGCGGCTCGACCGCGCGGATCGAGGTCGCGGCGTGGTCGACCACTTCGGCCGCATACGTCGGCCATGCGGCGCGCCCGTAGCACGTCGGCCAGTCGGGGCAGCTCATGCCGGCGTTCGACAGGCGCACGAACGCGCCGAACACGATCACGCACAGCGCGAGCGCGGTCGCCAGCCAGGCGATGCGGTGGAAGTGGCGGTAGGTCGTTCGGACCGTGCCGGTCCGCGGAGTCGGGTCCATGGCGGTCACTGCAGCTTGAGAAGGCGGACGAGGTCCTCGCGGAGCCCGGCGAGGTCGGCATCGGGCGCGTAGCGCAGCACGACGAAGCCGTTCGGATCGACGACGTATACCGGCAGGCCGCCGGGCACGTCCACCCGCGGCAGCCGCTCGAGCGCCGCATCGTGCGCGATCAGGCGGAGTGTCGACGGTGCGGGCAGGCCCTGCGGCCAGGCGCAGCGCGCCTCGCGGCACCACCAGAGGATGTCGACGCGCGGCGCATCCTTGTTGAGCACTTCCCAGACGATGCCGATGTCGTGCGCGCGCCGCGTGCACGTCTCCTCGCACACGGACGGTGCCGCGACGACGACGCGCCACGTGCGCTTGATCGGCTCCCACGGATACGCGGCGCCGTCGAGCGTGTGCAGCTTCGCGTCGCGCAGGTCCGCGTAGGGATCGAGCAGTTCGCCCTTCTGCCGCGTGGCGGCCGGATGGATGTCGGCGAAGCGGAGCAACCCGGCGACGCCCATCGAGCCGAAGAACAGCACGAGGATCGCGACGAGGGTCCAGCGGTTGCGACGGCGGGTATCGGGGGCAGGCGCGGTGCTCATGCTCGGCTCCGGCGGAAAGTGAGGACGAGGGCGATCGCGAGTGCGGTCAACGCGAGGCCGTACCACTGCACCGCATAGCCGCGATGGCGCTCGGGCGGGAGCGTGTTGACCAGCAGCTCCAGGTCGCGCGGATAGCCGAACGGCAGGGCGGGATCGAGCCGCAGTACGCGCGGCGCCAGCGAAGGCAGGGCCAGCGCCTTTGCCACGGCGTCGGGATCGAGACGCACCGCGAGCCAGCCGTCGCCCTGTCGCGCCATCGGCGCGCCCATGCGCAGGCCGGCGGCGGGCGGCGGCACCAGCAGCCCGCGCAGGTCGAGACGGCCGGCGGGCACCGACATCGGCGGCAGCGCGCGGTCGCGAGCGACCGGCTGCCAGCCGAGGTCGACGAGCAGCGGCATGCCGGCGTCGGGCTGGAACACCGCATAGGCGCGCATGCCGACCCGGCCGTCGCGCTGCTGGTTGTCGAGCATCAGGCGCGGGGTGGCGACGAAGCGGCCACGCCCGGCGGCCCAGGCGTACTGGCGCGCGCGCGCCGGGTCCGCGGCGTCGGCGAGCGGAACGGCGCGGCGGGCCGACAACACCTTCGAGGTTTCGGCGAGCAGCCGCTCCTTTTCCACGGCGCGCGATGCCTGCCACGCGCCCAGGCGGGCGAAGCCGGCCGCGACCAGCAGCGCGAAGGCCCAGCCCACGAGCAAGCGGCGCGAACGGCTCACGACGCCCCGGCGCTTGCGCGCGATAATGCACGGCGTCGCACCGGCCCCTGCCGGCTGCAGGAGATCCGCTTGAACTCTTCGCTGAAGACGCTGCTCGTCATTGCGTTCCTGATCGCGATCCTCTGGAACCTCGGCGCCGGCCTGTACTACATGCTGGTCGACAAGGGCGGCAGCAAGCGCACGGTCAATGCGCTGACCCGTCGCATCGTGCTGTCGATCGCGCTGATCCTGGCCATCGTGTTCGCGGCCTGGATGGGCTGGATCGACTTCCACGGCGTCGGCTCCAACCCGACCCGCTGAACCGCCAGACGCGCAACGGGCCGGCAGTGCCGGCCCGTCGTCGCCTCCTGCGCCGGCGTGCTTACAGCACGTAGACGAACAGGAAGAGGCCGAGCCAGACCACGTCGACGAAATGCCAGTACCAGGCGACGGCTTCGAAGGCGAAGTGGTTGTCGCGGTCGAAATGCCCGCGCAGGCAGCGCAGCCAGATGATCGCCAGCATGATCGTGCCGAGCGTCACGTGCAGGCCGTGGAAGCCCGTGAGCATGAAGAACGTCGAACCGTAGATGCCCGAGCCGAGCGTCAGGTTCAGCTCCTTGTAGGCCTCCATGTACTCGTGCGCCTGGAACCACAGGAACAGGCAGCCGAGCGCGACGGTCAGGCCCAGCCAGAACAGCAGCGCCTTGCGGTGACCGCCCTTGAGCGCATGGTGCGCGGCGGTGACCGTGCTGCCCGAGGTGAGCAGGATCAGCGTGTTGAGCAGCGGCAGGCCCCACGCCGGGATGGTGCGGAACGCACCGCCGACGCCGGCCGGGCCATTGTTCGGCCAGCCCGAGCTGAAACCCTGCCAGAGGATCGCGTGCGTTGCGGCGCCGTCGCCTTCGCCACCGATCCACGGCAGCGCGAAGGTGCGCGTGTAGAACAGCGCGCCGAAGAAGGCCGCGAAGAACATCACTTCCGAGAAGATGAACCACACCATCCCCATGCGGAACGAGACGTCCACCTGGCGGTTGTAGTGCCCGCGCACCGACTCGCGGATCACGTCGCCGAACCACATGAACAGCACCGCGAGCGTCATCGCGACGCCGACCAGGAACGCCGTGCGTCCCCACGAAATCTCGTTGAGCCAGCTGGCGAAGCCGATCATGGTGACGAACAGCGCGATCGAGCCGAAGAACGGCCAGCGACTGCTGTGCGGCACGAAGTACACGTTGGGATCGGTCGGGTGGGCGTTGGCCATGTCGGCGTTCCGTGGTTCTGATTCGGGGCGCGGCGATTACGGGGCGCCGCGGCCGGCGGGCACGGAGCCCAGGCGCGCGGTCAACGTATCGTTGCGGAAGAAGGTATAGGACAGGGTGATCGTCTTGACGTCGGCGGGCAGCGCCGGGTCGACGATGAAACGCACCGGCATCTCGCGCGATTCACCCGCGGCGAGCGTCTGCGCGGTGAAGCAGAAGCATTCGGTCTTGACGAAGTACTGCGAGGCGCGCGCGGGCGCGACCGACGGCGCGGCACTGCCCACGATCGGGCGCGGCGCGTCGTTCTTCGCGAAGTACGTGGTTTCGTACGGCTTGCCGACCTGCACGCGCATGCTGAGCTGGTCGGGGTGGAACTGCCAGTCGAGCTTGGAATTGACCGTGCCGTCGAACTGCACCGTCACCCAGCGCGTCCCCACCGCGCCCGCGCCGCCGGCCTGCTGCTGCGGGCCCTTGGCGAGGCGGATGCCGAAGACCTTCTCGCAGGCGATGCGGTACAGCGGCACCAGGCTGAAGGTGAAGCCGAACGCCAGCAGTGAGACGACGACCAGCTTCTTCCAGCCGGCGTCGCGGGCAGGCGCGTTCATCGCGTCACCGCCGTGAAGACGATGAACGCGGCGAAGACGCCGATCGCGAACAACCCGAAAACCAGCGCCGTACGACGCGCCCGCGCGGTGCGGGCGTCGCCGGTGGGACGCGGGGCGTTCGGTGCGATCATGCCTGCGGTCGGATCAGTGCGTGATGTCGCCGTGGGCGAGGTCGCCGTCACGGATGACCGGCGGCACGGTGAAGGTGTGGTGGGGCGCCGGGCTCGGCACGGTCCACTCCAGGCCCTTCGCGCCTTCCCAGACGCGCGCCGTCGCCGGCGCACCGTACTTCTTCGAATGCCACAGCACGAAGGCCATGATGAACGGCGTGGCGAACATGCCGAACGCGCCGATCGAGCTGATCAGGTTCCAGTCCGCGAACACGACGTTGTAGTCGGGGATGCGGCGCGGCATGCCGGCCAGGCCGAGGAAGTGCTGCGGGAAGAACAGCAGGTTCACGAACAGCATCGACCACCAGAAGTGGAAGTTCGCGAGGCCCTGGCTGTACATGCGGCCGGTCCACTTCGGCCACCAGTAGTAGACGGCCGCGATGATCGAGAACAGCGCGCCGGTCACCAGCACGTAGTGGAAGTGCGCCACGACGAAGTAGGTGTCGTGGTACTGGAAGTCCGCCGGCACGATCGCGAGCATCAGGCCCGAGAAGCCGCCGATGGTGAACAGGATGACGAACGCGATCGCCCACTTCATGGGCGCCTCGAACGTCAGCGAGCCGCGCCACATGGTGGTGACCCAGTTGAAGACCTTCACGCCCGTCGGGATCGAGATGAGCATCGTCGCGAACATGAAGTAGATCTCGCCACCGAGCGGCATGCCGACGGTGAACATGTGGTGCGCCCACACGATGAACGAGAGGAAGGCGATCGCGGCGGTCGCGTACACCATGGCCTGGTAGCCGAACAGCGGCTTGCGGCTGAAGGTCGGGATGATCTCCGACACGACGCCGAACGCCGGCAGGATCATGATGTAGACCTCGGGGTGCCCGAAGAACCAGAAGATGTGCTGGAACATCACCGGGTCACCGCCACCGGCGACGTTGAAGAAGCTGGTGTGGAAGTACTTGTCGGTAAGCAGCATCGTCACCGCGCCGGCGAGCACCGGCATGACCGCGATCAGCAGGAAGGCAGTGATCAGCCAGGTCCAGACGAAGATCGGCATCTTCAGCAGGTCGACGCCCGGGGCGCGCATGTTGAGGATGGTCGCGATGATGTTGATCGCGCCCATGATCGAGCTGATGCCCATCAGGTGGATCGCGAAGATCGCGAACGCGACGTTGTAGCCGCCCTGCAGCGACAGCGGCGGATACAGCGTCCAGCCGCCGGCCGGCGCGCCGCCCGGCAGGAAGTACGTCATCAGCAGCAGCGTGAACGCGAACGGCATGATCCAGAAGGACCAGTTGTTCATGCGCGGCAGCGCCATGTCGGGCGCGCCGATCTGCAGCGGGATCATCCAGTTGCCGAGGCCGACGAACGCCGGCATCACGCCGCCGAAGATCATCACCAGCGCGTGCATGGTGGTGAACGAGTTGAACAGCATCGGATCGAAGTACTGCAGGCCCGGCTTGGCCAGCTCGGCGCGGATCAGCACCGACAGGAACGCGCCCACGATGAACATCGTGAACGAGAACACGAGGTACAGCGTGCCGATGTCCTTGTGGTTCGTCGAGAAGAACCAGCGCTCGATGAAGCCCTGCTGGTGGCCGTGCTCATCGGTGTGATGGTCGGCGGCGGGATGCGTGACAGCCATGGGACTACCTCTGCGTAATTCGATGCGATCAGCCGGCGACCGGGGCGGTCGGGGCGTCGGAATTCGGGGCCGTGGCGGCGGTCGGCTGCGCGTTCGCGGCCGGGTCGACCGGGTTCGCGCCGGCGGGCGGCGCGGCCGGAGCCGGTGCGGCGGCGGGCTGCGCCTGGTGCGCGGCGAGCCACTGCTGGAACTCGGCCTTCGGCACGGCGCGCACGACGATCGGCATGAAGCCGTGGTCCTTGCCGCAGAGCTCGGCGCACTGGCCGCGGTAGATGCCCGGCTGGTCGATCTTCGCCCAGGCCTCGTTGATCAGGCCGGGGATCGCGTCCTGCTTCCAGCCCAGCGACGGCACCCACCAGGCGTGGATCACGTCGTCGGCGGTGACCACGAAGCGGATCTTGGTGCCGACCGGCACCACGAGCTCGTTGTCGACCTCGAGCAGGTAGGTCGGATTGGCTTCCATCGTCGGGATGCGGCCGCTCTGGCGCATCGCGTCGCTCTCGCGCTTGAGGCGGCTCGTCATCGAGACGCCCTGGCCGAGGTAGTCGTACTTCCACATCCACTGGTAGCCGGTGACCTTGATGGTCATCTCGGACTCGCGGACGTCGTACATGTTGATGAGCTTGCTGGTCGCCGGGAACGCCATGGCCACGAGCAGGACGATCGGGACGACGGTCCAGACGATCTCGAGCTTCGTGCTGTGCGTGAAGTCCACGTCCGGCGTCGCGCCCTGCGACTTGCGGAACTTGAACATGGCGTAGGCCATCGCGCCGAACACCAGGACGCCGATGCCCACGCAGATCCACAGCGCGAGCATGTGGGCGTCGTAGGCGTTGCGGGAGATCTGGGTCACACCCTCGCGCATGTTGAGCTGCCAGCGATGCGGGCTGGTGGGATCGCCCGGATGCTGCTGCGCGAAGGCGAGGACCGGCAGGGTGAGGGCGACGAGGCCCGCAGCCCACTGCTTGATACGACCGGCTTTCATCAGATGGAGCCCCAGATCGGCAAATGCGTGGATTCGATGGTCCGCCGGCAGGCGACCGCGTCCCCGCCTGAGCGGATACGAGGAACGGGGCGCGACGGATGAGCCTGCAGGACGAGCGGAAGGTGCGCGGCCGAGCCCTGCGGAAACCGAGAAATGTTAGCCCCGCGCGATAGCCCGGGCAAGCCGGAATCGTCGGGGAACGCGCTGCGGCCGGCCGCGGCGGGCCGCGACCGCCATCGGCGCGACGGCTAGACTACGCGCCTTCCGTCGCAGTTGCTGGGATCCGATGTCGACTCCCTCTCCCACCGCGTCCGGCACACCGCCGGTGCGCGCCCTGATCGCGCCCGAGCTGCCCTCGCCGCCCCCGGGCCCCCGTGCCGCCATCACCGCGGGCTGGGTCCGCGACGAGGCCACCCACGTGCGCCGCCTGCTCGAGCTCGCGCGCCTGCCCGAGGCCGACCGGGCCGCCGTCCAGGCGACCGCCGCCGACCTCGTCACCCGCGTCCGCCGCCGGGCGAAGGACCAGGGCGCGATCGAAGCCTTCATGCGCCAGTACGACCTCGGCTCCGAGGAGGGCGTGCTGCTGATGTGCGTGGCCGAGGCGCTACTGCGCATCCCCGATGCCGAGACGGCCGACCGGCTGATCCGCGACAAGCTGGGCGAGGCCGACTGGAAGCGGCACATGGGCCAGTCGCCGTCGGTGCTGGTCAACGCGTCGACCTGGGGCCTGATGCTCACCGGCCACCTCGTCGACCTCGCCGACGACACCAAGCGCGACGTCCACGGCGCCTTCAAGCGGCTGGTGGGCCGCGTGGGCGAGCCGGTGATCCGCCTCGCGGTGCGCCAGGCGATGCGGATCATGGGCCACCAGTTCGTGATGGGGCGGACCATCGACGAGGCGCTCGCGCGTTCGCGCAAGGGCGACAACGCCGCCTACCGCTATTCGTTCGACATGCTCGGCGAGGCCGCGCTGACGCAGGCCGATGCCGACCGCTACCTCGCCGCCTACCGCGGCGCGATCCATGCGATCGGCCGCCATTCGCGCGGCGCCGGCACCGTCGACCCGTCGAACGCCGCCGCGGTGTTCGGCGCGCCGTCGATCTCGGTCAAGCTGTCCGCACTGCATCCGCGCTACGAACAGGCCAAGCGTGCGCGCGTGCATGCCGAGCTGACGCCGCGCGTGCTCGAACTGGCGCAGCTGGCGAAGTCCTATGCGATCGGCTTCACCGTCGACGCCGAGGAAGCCGACCGCCTGGAGCTGTCGCTCGACGTGATCGCCGGCGCCTATTCGGATCCGTCGCTCGACGGCTGGGAGGGCTTCGGCCTCGCGGTGCAGGCGTATTCCAAGCGTTGCCCGGAAGTCATCGACTTCGTCGCCGACCTCGCGCGCCGCACCGGCCGCCGCATCCCGGTGCGCCTGGTCAAGGGCGCGTACTGGGACGCGGAGGTCAAGCGCGCGCAGGTCGACGGCATGCCGGGCTATCCGGTGTTCACGCGCAAGCCCAACACCGACGTCAGCTACCTCGCCAACGCGCGGAAGATGCTCGACGCGTCGGACGTCATCTATCCGATGTTCGCCACGCACAACGCGCAGACCATCGCGCACGTGCATCGCATGGCCGCCGGCCGCGCGTTCGAGTTCCAGAAGCTGCACGGCATGGGCGACGACCTGTATGCCGAAGTGATCCCGGCCGATCGCCTCGCCGTGCCCTGCCGCGTGTACGCACCCGTCGGCAGCCACGAGGACCTGCTGCCGTATCTGGTGCGTCGCCTGCTCGAGAACGGCGCGAACTCGAGCTTCGTCAACCGCATCACCGACGAGTCGATTCCCGTCGCCGAGCTCGTGCGCGACCCCATCGGGATCGTCGAGCAGTTCGACACGATCCCGCATCCCCGCATTCCACAGCCGGTCGACCTGTTCCGCAGCTACGACCATTCCAGGAGCAATTCGATGGGCGTGAACCTCGCCAACGACGACGCGCTGCGCGCCCTTGCCGAGCAGGTCAACGCAGCGACCGCGCAGCCCTGGTTCGCCGAGCCGCTGGTGGCCGGCGCGCGCGCCTCGGGCGCGCGCATCGCGGTCAGCAATCCCGCCGACCGCCGCGAAGTCGTCGGCCACTGGGTCCCGGCGGACGCGTCGCTCGTCGAGCGCGCGCTGCAGAACGCGGTCGGTGCGCACAATACGTGGAACACGACGCCGGCCGCGAGCCGCGCCGCCATCCTCGAGCACGCGGCGAACCTGCTCGAGCAGCGCATGCCGCTGTTCATCGCCATGTGCGCGAAGGAAGCCGGCAAGACGGTTCCCGACGGCGTCGCCGAGGTGCGCGAGGCTGTGGACTTCCTGCGCTACTACGCCGAGCAGGCGCGCGTGCTGTTCAAGCCCGAGCCGCTGCCGGGCCCGACCGGCGAGTCGAACACGCTGCAGCTTTCGGGGCGCGGAACGTTCGTCTGCATCAGCCCGTGGAACTTCCCGCTCGCGATCTTCATGGGCCAGGTCTGCGCGGCGCTCGCCGCGGGCAACTGCGTGATCGCCAAGCCCGCCGAGCAGACCAACCTCGTCGGCTTCGCCGCGGTCAAGCTGCTGCACGAGGCGGGCGTGCCGGAGGCCGTGCTGCAGTTCTTGCCGGGCGACGGCGCGACCGTCGGCGCCGCATTGACCCGCGACGATCGCATCGTGGGCGTCGCCTTCACCGGCTCGACCGAGACCGCACGTGCGATCAACCGGGCGCTCGCTGCGCGCGAGAACGCACCGATCGGCGTGCTCATCGCCGAGACCGGCGGGCAGAACGCACTGATCGCGGATTCGTCCTCGCTGCCCGAGCAGGTGGTGAAGGACGCGATCGGCTCGGCGTTCACCTCGGCCGGCCAGCGCTGCTCGGCGGCGCGCGTGCTGTTCGTGCAGGAGGACATCGCCGACAAGGTGGTGCACATGCTCGCCGGCGCGATGGCCGAGCTCGTCGTCGGCGACCCGGGCCTGCTGTCGACCGACGTCGGTCCCGTCATCGACGACGATGCCCTGCGCGTGCTGAAGGAGCATGGCGAGCGCATGGACCGCGAGGCGCGCGCGAAGATCGCCGAGATCCCGCTCGGCGAAGCCGCCGCGCACGGCAGCTTCTTCGGTCCGCGCGCCTACGAGCTGCATTCGCTCGACCAGCTGCATCGCGAGGTCTTCGGCCCGGTGCTGCACGTGATCCGCTGGAAGGCCGACCAGCTCGACGCGGTGATCGACCAGATCAACGCGACCGGCTACGGGCTCACGCTCGGCGTGCATTCGCGCATCGACGCGACGATCGACAAGATCGCCAGCCGCATCCGCGTCGGCAACTGCTACGTCAACCGCAACCAGATCGGCGCGGTGGTCGGCGTGCAGCCGTTCGGCGGACAGGGCCTGTCGGGCACCGGCCCCAAGGCCGGCGGCCCGCATTACCTGCCGCGGTTCGCGACCGAGAAGACCATCACCGTCAACACGACGGCCGCGGGCGGCAACGCCTCGCTGCTGACGCTGGGCGACTGACGCTCGCGCGGTTCCGCAACGGAAAAGCCCCGCTTCGGCGGGGCTTTTTTCTTGCCGCATTGCCCACGCGCAGCGCGCTCGCCGCGCGTCGATGAAGCTGCGGTTCAGCCTGTGCTCCGGGCGCCATCACGGGATCGCTCGCCACGACAGCGACGGAAGTCCGCGGCGTCCATCGTTGCGCACAGCACCGGTACTCGGGCATCGGCACGGCCGATCCGATCGAGCACGATCACGTCGCGCACCACGGATCGGCTGAGGGCTCACGAACGACGGGAGCCCTAACGAAAAAGCCCCGCCGAAGCGGGGCCTTTCCGGTCAAGCCGACCGATCGATCAGAACTTGAACTGCGCCGCGACGCCGAACAGGTCCGCGTGACCGCTGTACTTGCCGTTGAGGGTCGAGCCGCTCGACGAGTGGATCCCGTTGATGGTCGGGTCGTCGATCGTGATGCGCGTGTAGGCCGCATCGAAGCTCAGCGCATCCGACATGTGCCAGGTCGCACCGATCGAGTACAGCATGCGGTCGTTGTCGGGCAGGCGGGGGGTGCGCGCTTCGTCGTTGGTCGGCGACTCGTCACGGGCGACGCCGCCACGCAGGGTGAGGGCCGGGCTCAGGTCGAACTCGGCGCCGACGGAGAAGAAGTCGGTGTCCTTCCAGTTGAACGGCTCGTTGCCGAGCACGCCACCGCCCTCGCGGAAGATGCGCACCGCTTCCAGCGAATGCCAGTCGGTCGCCTGGTAGTCGGCCATCATGCGGAATGCGTCGCTGAAGTCGTAGCGGACGCTGATCGTGCTGATGCTCGGCGTGGTGAGCGGCGCGGTGATGTTGGCATCGGCGACGCGCGCACCCAGCACCGCGGCGACGGCGGCCGGGGCGGTGAAGTCGGCGGTGCCCTTCAGGTCGTGGTCGACTTCGGAGCGGTGCGAAGCGCCGATCGTCAGGCGGTCGGTCGGCTTCCACTGCATGCCCACGCGCCAGCCGAGGCTGGTGTCGTTGCCCGAGACGTCGACGAAACCGTCGTTGTTCTGCGGACGGAACGGATACGCCGGGTTGAAGCAGTTGGCGAGGTTGCCCGACTGGGCGCAGATCGCGCTGCCGTAGTCGACGGCGTTGGTCAGCGTGACGTCGGCGCGCTCGAGGATCAGGCCGGCGCCGATCGAGAAGCGGTCGGTGATCGCGAGCGAGGCCGACAGGCTGAGGTCGACGATCTTCACGTCCGAGGTCACGGCGTTGTAGCGGCCCACGAAGTCGCGGTCGTACTCGGTCTTCAGGCCGAACGGAGCGTCGACCATCACGCCGAAGGTGAGGTTGTCGAGCGCGCCCGACATCGGGAACACGGCCGACAGGGCCGGGACCGCGGTCGGGTCGCCCGGGTCGCCGCCGTTGGTGCCGGTGAGCGGGGTGCCCAGCGCGGTCTTGCCGGAGCCTTCGAAGTCGGCGGTGAGGTTGATCACCGAGATGTCGGTCTGGACGGTCGACTTGTCGAAGCTCGACATCGCAGCCGGGTTGTTCGTCACGACCGAGGCGTCGTTGTTGTACACGGCCATGCCCGAGAAGGCGCGGCCCATGTTCTTGACGCTGTTCTCGCGAATCTGGAAGCCCGAGGCGTGGGCATTGCCCAGCGTGAGCGCGCCGGCGATGCCGAGCGCGAGCGCGGTGACGCGCATGAAGCCGTTCTGCATGTCTCTCTCCGAAGGAAGGTGCTGCGCCGGTCGGGCCGGCTTCTGTGGGCTGGTCGGCTGAGCGCGACCATGCGGCACCGAATATAGCCTTTAACCCCGCCGTAACAATAGGCCGGCGTGCCGCCCGTCCGCCCCGGCCGCTGGGCGTTGCGGCCGCCGGGGGGCATCATGCGCGGGCCGTCCGGAGACCTTTCGCGTGTTCGTCCCCCTCCCGCCCCGCGACAAGGCGCCCATGCGCTGGGCGATGCCCACGGTGTTCGTCGCCCTGTGGGGCTGCTTCGTCGTGGCCAGCCTGCTGCCGGACGCCGGCCAGCGCCGGCTGCTGATGGAATGGGGCGCGCTCTCGGGCGACCTGCGCTCCTGGGACAGCCTCTGGGCCTCGGTCCGCGACGGCCACCTGGCCCGGCTGGTCACCGCCCTGTTCCTGCATGCGGACTGGGCGCACCTCATCGGCAACCTGCTGTTCCTGCTGATCTTCGGCGCGCCGGCGGAGCGGGCGATCGGGCCGTGGCGGTTCCTCGCCCTGTTCCTCGGCGGCGGCGCGGTGGCCAACCTCGCCGCGGTGCTCGCGATCGGCACGCCCGATCGGCTCATCATCGGCGCAAGTGGCGCGGTTTCGGCGCTGATCGGCGCTTATCTCGCCCTGTTTCCGACAGCCCGCCTGGGCCTGGTGGTGCCGCTCGGCCTCTTCCTGCAGTTCGTGAAGATGCCGGCGCCGGTGCTGATCGGCGTCTGGGCCGGCCTGCAGCTCGTCTACACCTTCGTCGGGCCGGCCTTCGGCGCGGTGGCCTGGTCGGCGCATCTCGCCGGCTTCGCCTTCGGCGGGGTGTTCGCCCTGCTCTCGCGCGGCGCGATCAAACGACGGATGAAGCGCGAGCGCGGTTTCTGACGCAGCCACCGGCTGCGCGCGCATGCTGTTGAACCCCGGCCGATCCGCCCCACCTAGGCCCGAGCCCACCCCACGATGACCGCCATGCCCAAGCCGCTCTACAAGGTGACCTTCCTCAACGCCGGCAAGGTCTACGAGCTCTACGCCCGGCACGTCGCGAGCGGCGCGCTGTGGGGCTTCACCGAGGTGGGCGAGCTGGTCTTCGACGTCAACGAAGGCGTCGTGGTGGACCCGACGGAGGAGCGCCTGCGCGACGAGTTCGGCAACACGCGGATGCTGCACCTGCCGATGCAGTCGATCGTGCGCATCGAGGAGGTCGAGCGCAAAGCGCAGTCGGCGATCCGCGATGCGGCGACGGGCGAGCGCGTGGTGACGCCCTTCCCGATGCCGGGCAAGCCGCGCTGAGGACTACTTCGCCTTCGGCGCTGCGGCCGGCACGCCCGCGAGGCGCTTGAGCTCGGCGAGCGCCTGCGCGATGTAGGCCTCGCCTTCCAGCACGTCGCCGGCGACGGTGGCGTCGTCCGCCTCGCCCCGCAGGTGGCCCGGCAGGCTCGCCTCCGACACCCCGGCGCGCGCATCGACGCCCGCCGCGGCCTTGAGTGCGACGTCCGGCACGATGCCGAGCGCCTGGATCGACTTGCCGCTCGGCGTGAAGTAGCGCGCGGTCGTGAGCTTCACCGAGTCGCCGTTGTCGAGCGGCAGCACCGTCTGCACCGAGCCCTTGCCGAACGTGCGGCTGCCGACGATGCGCGCGCGGCCGTTGTCCTTGAGCGCGCCGGCGAGCACTTCGGACGCGCTCGCCGAGCCGCCGTCGACCAGCACCACCAGCGGCGCGCCGCCCAGGCGGTCGCCGGGCGTGGCCGAGAACGCGGCGTCGCTGATGCCGATGCGGCCGCGCGTGCTGACGATGCCGCCCTTGTCGAGCAGGTCGTCGGCGATCTGTACCGCGCTGGTGAGCAGGCCGCCCGGATTGCTGCGCAGGTCGATGACCAGGCCGCGCAGCGCGCCGGCGCCCTTGAGCTTGTCGAGCGCCTTCTCGAAATCGGTGGCGGTGTCGGCCTGGAACGCGGCGATGCGCACGTAGCCGAAGCCCGGCTCCAGCAGGCGCGAGCGCACCGAGGCGATGCGGATGGTCTCGCGCACGACGGTGAGGTCGATCGGCTTGCGCTCGCCCTTGCGCAGCACGGTCAGCACGACCTTGCTGCCCGCGGGGCCGCGCAGCGGCGCGGAGCTGTCGCCCTCGTCGCGGCGGAACGGCTTGCCGTCGATGGCGACGATCAGGTCGCCCGCCTTGAGGCCCGCCTTCGCGGCCGGCGTGTCGTCGATCGCGGACACCACCTTGAGCGTGCCGTCGTCCTGGCGCTGCAGTTCGACGCCGATGCCTTCGTACGCGCCGCGCGCGTTCTCGTCGAAGTCCTCGGCGGCGCTCTTGTCGAAGTAGGTGCTGTGCGGATCGAGGTCGAGCAGCAGGCCGTGGATCGCGGCCTTCATCAGTTGCGCATCGCTCACCGGCTCGACGTACGCCTGCCGCACCGCGTTGTAGACGGTGACGAAGCGGCGGATCTCGTCGAGCGGCACCTTGCCGGCGTCCTCGTCCTTCGACGGTGCGGCTTTGGCGACCGGCGCCGGGGCCTGCTGCGCGGGCGCCTTCGTGTCCGCGGCCGGGGGTGGCGTGGCGGGGGTCGACGGCGTGGGCGCCTGCTGCGCGGCGGCGGGCAGCGCGAGGGCGAGGGCAAGGACGAGCAGGCGACGACGCATGGCGACTCCGGAAGGGGATCGACGGTGCGACCGTCGTGCAGGCGGGGAGTTCAGCACGTTAACCGGCGGTCCGGAAAGCGGCGTCGACGCGCGGCGTTCAGCGTCGCAGCCAGACACCGGGATCGACCGGCGAGCCGCCACGGCGCAGCTCGAAATACAGCGACGGCCGCCCCTGTCCGCCCGAGGTCCCGACGGTGGCGACCGGATCGCCGCGCTTCACCGTCGTGCCCGCGTCCTTCAGCAGCGCGTCGTTGTGCGCGTACAGCGACATGTAGCCATTGCCGTGGTCGACGATCAGCAGCAGGCCGTAGCCCGTCATCCATTCGGCGTAGACGACGGTGCCGTCGGCCACCGCGCGCACCGGCGCACCGGCGTTCGCGGCGATCAGCAGGCCGTCGCTGCGCCGGCCGTCCGGCATCGTCCCGCCATAACCGGCGAGCAGCGCGCCCGACAGCGGCCAGCCGAGCCCGCCCACCTGCGGCGACGGCGCGGTCGCCACCTGGACCGGTGGGCGCACCACGCGCTTGGGCGGCGGCGGCAGCCCCTTCGCCTGCGCCGCCTTCGCCGCAGCCGCGTCGGCGGCACGCGCGGCGGCCGCCTCGCGCGCGCGCTGCTCCGCGAGGCGCTTCTGCTCGGCACGGGCCTTCGCCGCGGCGATGCGCAGCTTCGCGAGCAGCTGCTCGAGCGCCTTGGCATCGCGGCCGAGCGCCTGCTCGCGCGCGGCGCGGTCCTTGTACTTCGCTTCGAGTTGCGCGACGAGCACGGCGCGCTGCTCACGGTCCTGCTGCAGCTTGCGCAACTGCTCGGCCTGCGCCTTCTGCGCGGCGGTGAGCTCGCCGGTGCGGCGCGCAATCTCCGCTTCCACGCGATCGAGCTCGGCGAGTTGTGCGGTGAGGTCGCGGATGCGCGCGGCGCGCGCACGCTGCAGGTAGCCGTGATACGTGAGCAGCCGCTGCGCATCCTCAACGCGGTCGCGCGCGAGCAGCGACTTCAGCGGCCCCGCCTTGCCCTGCCGATCGGCCGCGCGCAGCAGCGTGGCGAGTTCCTCGCGCGCGCCCTTCAGCGTGACCCGCATCGACGCCTGCTTCGTGCGCAGCTGCGCCAGCGTCGACGACTCCAGCGCGATGCGCGTCTGCGTCTCGCGCAGGGATCGATCGGTCTGCCCGACCTGCTCGTCGGCGCTGCGCAGCTGCTGGCTCGCACTGCCGCGCTGCGTCTCCAGCTTGCGGCGCTCGGCGGCGACGCCCTGCAGTTCGCGCTTGATCGCCTGCAGCTTCTTCTCCGTGCCGCGCGTGTCCTGCGCCGCGCCGGCGAATGCCGGCAGCAGCAGGAAGGCGAACAGTGCGGCGCGCAGGCGCATCGTTCAGCCGCCCAGCAGGCTCGTGCCGCTCATCTCGGCGGGCTTGTCGACGCCGAGCAGGTCGAGGATGGTCGGCGCGACGTCGCGCAATGCGCCGCCGCTGCGCAAGCTCGCGCTGCGTGGGCCGCAGTAGACGAACGGCACCGGGCCCACGGTATGCGCGGTGTGCGCCTGGCCGGTCGCGACGTCGCGCATCATCTCGAGGTTGCCGTGGTCGGCGGTGACCAGCAGCGCGCCGTGCATGTCGGCGACGGCCCGGCGGATCGCGCCGATCGCGACGTCGACCGCCTCGGCGGCCTGGATCGCCGCGCTCATGATGCCGGTGTGCCCGACCATGTCGGGATTGGCGATGTTGCAGATCGCGACGTCGACCTCTCCCGAGCGGATGGCGGCGCACAGGCGCTCGGTCACTTCCGGACAGCTCATCTCCGGCTGCAGGTCGTAGGTGGCGACCTGCGGGCTCGGCACGAGGATGCGCGTCTCGCCCGGATATTCGTCCTCGCGCCCGCCGCTGAAAAAGAACGTGACGTGCGCGTACTTCTCAGTCTCGGCGATGCGCAGCTGGCGCAGGCCGTTCGCCGCGAGCACCTCGCCGAGCGTGTTGCGCAGGTCGTCCGGGCCGAACGCGACCGGCGCCGGCAGCTTCGCGTCGTACTCGGTGAGGCAGACGAAGCGCGACAACACGGGATGGCGCGCATCGAAGCCGTCGAAGGTGGGCAGCACGAACGCGGCGGTGAGCTGGCGCGCGCGATCGGCGCGGAAGTTCATGAAGACCACCGAATCGCCGTCGTGCATGCCGGTGTAGCCGTCGAGCACGGTCGGGGCAACGAACTCGTCGTTCTCGCCCCGCTCGTAGGCGGCCGCGAGCGCGGCGAGTGCATCGGTCGCACCCTGCGCGGCGCGCGCCTCGACCATGGCGTCGAACGCGCGGTGCACGCGGTCCCAGCGCTTGTCGCGGTCCATGGCGAAGTAGCGGCCGCCCACCGTCGCGATGCGCGCATTGCCGAGGCGGTCGCAGAGCTGCTGCAGCGCGCGCAGGCTCGGCTCGGCCGAGCGCGGCGGCGTGTCGCGGCCGTCGAGGAAGGCATGCACGGCGACCTTCGGCACGCCGAGGCGGTGCGCCATCTCGAGCATCGCGAAGATGTGCGTCTCGTGGCTGTGCACGCCGCCGGGCGAGAGCAGGCCCATCACGTGCAGGGTGGCGTTTGCCGTCGTGGCCGCTTCGCAGGCCGCGCGCAGCTCGGCATTGTCGAAGAAGCTGCCGTCCTCGATCGCCGCGTCCACGCGGGTGAGGTCCTGGTAGACGATGCGGCCCGCGCCGAGGTTCATGTGGCCGACCTCGGAATTGCCCATCTGCCCGTCCGGCAGGCCCACGTGGCGGCCCTCGGTGTGGATCAGCGTGTGCGGGCAGCCGGCCACGAGCGCGTTCCAGTTCGGGAGCCGGGCCTGGGCGAGCGCATTGTCGGTGGGGTCGTCGCGGTGGCCCCAGCCATCGAGGATGAGCAGGACGACGGGCTTCACGGCAGCGGCATGGGACACGGAAGTACCTGTGACTTCGGGCAGGTGCCCGGCGCGGGGGGATGCGCGATTGTAGCGACGCGCCCGCGACGACCCGTCGCAGGGCGCTTAAACCCGCCGGCCGCCGGCGGCATCCAAGCCGGACAACGCCCTGAAGGACTCGCCATGCGCACCGCCCTGCTGATCCTGCCGCTCGCCCTCGGCCTCGCCCTGTCCGCCCATGCCGAAGACCGCCTGAGCATCGACAAGGTCAACGGCTCCATCCATGCCGAGGCTGGCCAGACGTACGCCAGCCTCGAGACCGTCAACGGCAGCATCCGCATCGACGACCGTGTTCGCGCGGGCAGCGCCGAGACGGTGAACGGCAGCATCAAGGTCGGCGACGGCGCGCAGGTCGGCGAGCTCACCACCGTCAACGGCTCGATCCACACCGGCAACGACGTGCGCGTCGATGGCGATGTCACCACCGTGAACGGCGGCATCCTCGTCGACCGCGGCGGCCGCGTCGGCGGCGGCGTGGAGACCGTGAACGGCTCGATCGGGCTGGTGGCCACGGACGTCGCGCGCAGCCTGCGCACGGTGAACGGCGACGTCACCGTGGGCGTCGGCAGCCACGTGCACGGCGGCCTCGTCGTCGAGAAGCAGCAGATGAAGCTGTTCAACATCCGCCGCCGCGACCCGAGGATCGTCATCGGCCCGAACGCGCAGGTCGACGGCGCACTGCGCTTCGAGCGCCCGGTGACGCTGTTCGTGCACGACAGCGCGAAGATCGGCACGGTGACGGGCGCCACGGTGCGCCACTTCAGCGGGGCCACGCCGCCGGCGGAGTGACGTTCCGCCACGCGTCGGCACGGGGCCGCCTTCGGGCGGCCTCGTGCGTTTTGGGGCGCGGCGCGACCGGTCGGCGGCAGGCATCGATTCGCGCTCGCCATGCGCGGGCCGGCAAACGAAAAAGGCCGCCCGAAGGCGGCCTTTTCCACGGCGCGTTCGGCGGGTGACTTACTTCGCCGGCGTGTCGAACGTCCCGTACGGCGCCAGCTGCTCGGCCACCGCCTTCGGATCGCCGACCACGACGATCGACTGCGCCTTCGGATCGAAATACTTGCGGCCCATCGCCTGCACCTGTGCCGCGTCCACCGCGCGGATCTTCGGCACGTACTCACCGAGGAACTGCGCGGGCAGTCCGACCAGCCAGTTCGACGCCAGGGTCGCGGCGACCGCGGCCTGCATCTGGTTGTTGAGCAGGTAGCCGCCGGCGACGTAGCGCTTGGTGTCCTCCAGCTCCTGCGCCGGTACCGGCTCCTCGCCCATGCGCGAGAACTCGGCCATGAACTCCTTGATCGCCGCACCGGTCACCTCGTTGCGCACGTCGGCCGACGCGCTGATGCGCCCGCCCTCGCGCAGGGCGCCGAGGCCACCGCGCGCGCCGTAGGTATAGCCCTTCTCCTCGCGCAGGTTCTGCATGAGGCGCGAGCTGAACCCGCCTCCGAGCACGGTGCCGGCGAGCTGCAGCGGCACGTAGTCGGCGTCGGTCGCCGCGATGCCGGGACGGCCGATGCGGATCGCGGACTGGACGCTGCCCTCGCGCGGCACGAGCACGTGCTTCGGCGCGGCGGTGCGCGGCGCGGCCGGTGTCGACGCAAGCGCATCGCCGGTCGCCCGCCAGTCGCCGAACGCCGCCTCGACCGCCTTCATCGTCGCCGCCCGATCGGCGGGGCCGGTGATGACGAGCAGCGCGCGGTCGGGCCGGAAACGGCGGGCATGGGCGTCGCGAAGCAGCTGCGGGGTGACCGAGGTGATCGACGCTTCGGTCGGCTGCGTGCGCGCATACGGATGCTCGCCGTAGATCGCGGCCGCGAGCGCACGCTCGGCCTTGAAGCCCGGCTGCGCTTCCGAGGCCTTGAGGTTCTGCAGCGCGTTCGCCTGCGCGAGACGCACCTCGCCGTCGGGGAAGGTCGGCGTTCGCGCCACTTCGCCGAGCAGCGCGATCAGCGCGCCGGCATGCGAGGCCAGCGCATTGCCCGACAGCAGCACGCCGTCGTTGGTCGCGCTCGCGCCGATGCCACCGCCCAGGCCCTGCGCGGTTTCGGCGAGGGCCTTCGAATCGCGCCGGGCGGTGCCCTCGTTGAGCAGCCCGGCGAGCATGTTGGCGAACCCGGGATGCGCGGCATCGTCGGCGGCGAGGCCGGCGTCGCGGATGGCGAGCACGACGTCGACGCGCGGCAGCCCGCTGCGCGGCACGAACCAGACCTCGAGGCCGTTGGCGAGCTTCGTCGTATCGATGGCGGGCACCGGCAAGGCTCGATCCGGCGCGTAGGGCGGCAGGTCCTTCGGCAGCGGCGCCTTGGGGCCGGCGACGGCATTGCCCGCGAGCACGAGGGCGACCGCGGCGGCGAGCAGGGTGAGGGTCTTCATGGCGGCGCCTCCTTACTTGCCGGCCGCGGGCGCGGCGTTGGCCATCGCGGTGGGAACGCGGTCGATGACCGTGCGGTTGCTGCGGGCGAGGTAGGTCTTCGCGGCGCGCTGCAGGTCGGCGGACGTCACCGCCTCGATCCACGCGGGAATCTTGTTGACGACGTTCGCGTCGCCCCACAGCGTCTGCATCTTCGCGACGGTGTCGGCACGGTTGATGAACGACTCGAGGCCGTTGTACCAGTCGGCCAGCATCTTGGTCTTGACCCGTGCGAGCTCGGCATCGCTCACGCCGCTCCCGGCGACCTTCGCGATCTCCTCGTCCATGGCGGCGAGCACCGCGTCCGCGCTCGTGTTCGGCTTGTACAGCGCGAAAACGGTGAACAGCGTCGGGCCGTCGTATTCCCACGGGCTGGTGAGGCCGTACAACGACTCCACGTTGAGGGCGAGCTGACGACCTTTCACCAGACCCTGGTAGAAGCGCGAGGCGTCGCCGCCGGCGAGCACATCGCCGAGCACCGCCATCGCGGCCTGGTCCCGGCTGCCGCGCGCGGGCATCTTCCACGCGGCGGCGACGGCCGGAACCTGCGCGAGCGCATCGGTCTGCTGGATGCGCTTTTCCTGCGTGTTGAGGGCTTCGGCGACATCGGGACGCTTGGGCGTCGTGCGCTCGGGGATCGATGCGAAATACTTCTCGGCCAGCGCGAACGCCTGCGCCGGCGTGACGTCACCCGCGATGCCGAGCACCGCATTGTTCGGGCCGTAGTAGTCGCGATGGAAGGCGGCGACGTCCTCGAGGCTCGCGCCTTCGAGGTCCTTGAAGCTGCCGTAGCCGTCGTGGTTGTTCTCCCACTTGGAGAACGCCTGCTGGCCGATGTCGATCCACATGAAGCCGCCGTAGGGCTGGTTCTTCACGTTGACGCGGATCTCTTCCTTCACCACGTCCTGCTGGTTCTTCAGCGTGGTCGGATTGAAGTCGAGCGTCTTCATGCGATCGGCTTCGAGCCACAGGATCGGCTCGAGCGCCGAGGCCGGCGCCATCTCGATGTAGTTGGTGAAGTCCGGGCGCGTGGAGCCGTTGTTGCGGCCGCCCCCTCCGGTGATCACGCGATCGAAGACGCCTTCCTTCGCATTGGGCGTGCCCTCGAACATCAGGTGCTCGAAGAGGTGGGCGAAGCCGGTGCGATTCTTCGGCTCCAGGCGCATGCCGACGCGATAGACCATCGACACGCCCACCGTCGGCGAGCTGTGGTCCTCGGAGACGACGACCGTGAGCCCGTTGCCGAGCGTCTTGACCGACACGGGTACCTGCCAGCGGTCGGGCGTCGCGGCATGCGCGGACGCGGTGATGAGCAGCCCGCCGAGGAGCGCGGGCAGGAGACGACGACGCATGCGGGATTCCCCCTCCATTCGGAAGCGTCGAGCCTAGCGGGATTCGCGCGGCCCTCCCGCCGCCGAAAGTCATGGGCGACCGCCGGGCGGCTGCGCTAGTCTCCGCGGACCGTCCCGGGGAGACCGACATGACCATCTCGACCGCCTACTGGTGCGTGCTCGTCGCCGCGCTGCTGCCGTACGTCTGGACCGTGCTCGCGAAGTCGCGCGGCGAGCGTTACGACAATCGCGAGCCGCGCGCGTGGCTCGCGAAGCAGGCCGACCCGCGGGTCCAGCGCGCGAATGCCGCGCAGATGAACGCGTTCGAAGCGTTCCCGGCCTTTGCCGCCGGCGTGGTACTCGCGGACTTGGCCGGCGTCGCGGACGACCGCATCGCGCTCCTTGCGGTCGTCTTCGTCGCGGCCCGCCTGCTGCACGGGATGTTCTACGTCGCGGGTATCGCCGCGGCGCGCAGCCTCGTCTGGTTTGTCGGCCTGGGCTGCGCGGTCGCGCTGCTGGCACAGGCGGCGATGGCGGTTCGCTGAGCGCGTTGCACTTTGACCGTGCGGCTTACGACCGCGGCGCAATCGTCGTACCCGCGCCCCACCTCGCTCGGAGCGGGTCACCGTAACTTGGTCGTGCTCGGGGCTCGGTGGAGGGCGTCGTAAGCCCGCTTCCGGTCATGTCGTGAAGGTGCTCGCGTCCGCGTCATCAAGCTGGACGCAGCTTCGTCCAGCTGGCCGGAGGACGCCGAACGCGGACGGTATGGCCGCGCCCAACGGTAGTCGGCAGCGCGCGGCATGCGATCGCTCAGCGGACTTCGTAGCGAAACGGCATCGTCAACGTGGTCGCCACCGTACGCCCGGCCAGCCGCGCAGGCTGAAAGCGCCAGTAGGCCAACGCGATCGCCGAATGCGCGCAGACGGCGGACGGCCCTTGCACGGCCGCAATGTTCCGGACGTCCCCGTTCGGCGATACGTCGAATCGAAGCACGCACTCGCCGCCTTGGCCTTGGGCCAGCAGCCGTGCAGGGTAGAAAGGTTCGTAGGCCTCCATGAGCACTGGCGCCTCGTCGAACCGGTCGGGGCAGTCGCAGCCCGGGATGGACCGATTGATAGCCTCCACCTGCGCGTGCCGCATCCGCCCCTTCGTATCGGAGCGCCACGAACGCCCTGCGCCGACTGCAATGGCAGGCAGGAGCAACGTGATTACGAACAAGGCGATTACGCGCGCCATTACCAGCCCCTGCGTCCCAGTCGACAAACAGGATAATCCACAAGATGGCTGGGCTGCCAGCTTCGCCCCCCCAAAGACAAACCCCCACCCGTTTTCACGGATGGGGGTTTGGGGATAAAGACCCTGGCGATGACCTACTCTCGCAT
>NZ_BAAGAB020000026.1:0-34466 GCF_047159895.1 Lysobacter xanthus | reverse complement strand
CAGGTAGTCGTACACGGCGCGCGCGCGGCGCTCCGACAGCGACTGGTTGTACGCGTCCGAACCGCACAGGTCGGTGTGACCGGCGACTTCGACGCGCAGCTGCGGGTAACGCTGCAGGATCGAGACGGCCTCGTCGAGGATCGCGATCGCGTCGGGACGCAGCTTGGACTTGTCGAAGTCGAAGTTGACGCCCTTCAGGTCGATCGTGAGCGGGACCGGGCAACCGTCCGGACCGACGGCCTGACCGGCGGTCGAGCCCGGGCACTTGTCGTCGCAGTTGTTGACGCCGTCACCGTCGTCGTCCTTGTCGGCGCAGGTCGCCGGCGTCGGCGCGGGGCCGACCGGAGCAACGGGGGCCGGGCCGAGCGGGATGACCACGCCGACCGAGGCCAGGACGTCCTGGAACCAGTCTTCGCCGTCGTTGCGCGGGCGATCGTCGTTGTAGAAGGCGCCGACGCTGTCGTTGTCCGCGTCAAGGCGCATGGCGAGCTCGGTCCGGATCTTCACGCGATCGGAGCCACCCTGCAGGCCGACGCCGATCTTGCCGGCGACGTGGTTGTCCTCACGCTGGCACGGCGCATCGGCGCTGTCGCACGGAAAGCGAACGCGGAACAGCGACGGATCGTATTCCTCTTCCGAACGCTGCCAGCCGAGGCCGGCGACGACGTACGGATTCCACGAGCGACCCTCGGCGATGAAGTGGCGGCGCACGTCGAACGACACGCCGTACTGGCTCCACCACAGGTCCTGGTTACGCTCGGCGCGCGGGTTCTGGTAGTTCGCCTCGACGTCGAACGACCAACGCGGGTTGACCATCTTGCCGAAGCCGATCGCACCGAACGGCGCATTGCGCGTACCGCGATCGTTGTCCTGGAGATTGAAGCCGACGGAGCCGGTCACGTACCAGCGATCGTCGAATTCCTGCGCCTGCGCGGCCTGCAGGAGCGAGACACCGCCGAGCAGAGCGGCACAGAGGAGTTTCTTGTTCATTTTGTTGTTGCTCCTGGATCGAAGGAGGGGGGGATCCGCAGTAGCGCGTTCCGTTCGTTTCTGGACGGCTTGCTGAACAGAGCCATCGGCGCGGAGCGTAGGAGCGCCGCCGTGAAGGGGCTGTTAACTGTCGGATAACAAACGCGGAAGTTCCCGCAGCGCGTTTCGCAGTGCGTTTTCGTTCAACTGCATCGTCGTCTTGCAACTGCGAATGTGCGCGAGAAATCGGCGCTTTGCGCCTCCACGGGCTGCTTCGTTTGATCTTCCTTGGACGGAGCAGATCGCAATACGTGATGAGGAATGCGAATCGCAAAGCGATCTCTGGTCGCTGCTCGCGCACCGTGTCGCGACTACCTTGTTCACCGCCGCGCGAGGCGCATGCGCGTCCACCGTCGAACGAAATTGGAATCGTGCCGGACTGACATCGGTCGATGCCCCGCCTACCGCCTGAAAGGAGCGCGCCAGTTTCGGCGGCCTACCGGACAACTCCCCCGTCTTGCCGACGACAGGGAATCCGGGCATCGTTCGCGAACCATACGCACGCGTATCCCGAATGGCCCTCGAGTCCCGCTATCCCCATCTGCTGGCGCCGCTCGACCTCGGCTTCTGCACGTTGCGCAACCGCGTGCTGATGGGCTCGATGCATACCGGACTGGAGGACCACGCACGGGACTTCCCGAAACTCGCCGCCTATTTCGCCGAGCGCGCGGCCGGCGGCGTCGGTCTGATGGTCACCGGTGGCTTCTCGCCCAATGTGCGCGGCTGGCTCAAGCCGTTGTCGGGCACGCTGTCGATGCCGTGGCAGGTGCGCCGCCATCGGCAGGTCACCGCCGCCGTGCATGCGCACGATGCGCGCATCTGCCTCCAGATCCTCCATGCGGGTCGCTACGGCTACCACCCGCTGCAGGTGGCGCCGAGCGCCATCAAGGCGCCCATCAATCCGTTTTCACCGCGGGCGCTCGGCCCGGGCGGCGTCGAACGACAGATCCGCGCCTTCGTGCGCACCGCGAAGCTCGCGCGCGAGGCCGGCTACGACGGCGTCGAGGTGATGGGCTCGGAAGGCTACCTGCTCAACCAGTTCACCGCGCCGCGCACGAACCGCCGCAGCGACGCATGGGGCGGCGACGCGGACCGCCGCATGCGTTTCGCGGTCGAGATCGTACGCCGCATCCGCGAAGCCTGTGGCCCGGACTTCATCCTGATCTATCGGCTCTCCATGATCGATCTCGTCGACGACGGGCTCGCCTGGGACGAAGTCGTGCGCCAGGCGCAGGCGGTGGAGGCGGCCGGTGCGACGATCATCAACACCGGCATCGGCTGGCACGAGGCGCGCGTGCCGACGATCGCGACGTCCGTCCCGCGCGGGGCGTTCGTCGACATCACCGCCCGCCTGAAACCGCACGTGCGCGTACCGCTGGTCGCGACCAACCGCATCAACATGCCGGACGTGGCCGAGCGCGTACTCGCGAGTGGCGCTGCGGATCTCGTGTCGATGGCCCGCCCCCTGCTGGCCGATCCGCATTGGGTCGCGAAAGCGCGCGACGGCCGCAGCGACGAGATCAACACCTGCATCGCCTGCAACCAGGCCTGCCTCGACCACGTGTTCCAGAACAAGCGCGCGAGCTGCCTGGTGAACCCGCGGGCCTGCCACGAGACCGAGCTGGTCTACGCGCCGACGTCGACGCCGAAATCGGTTGCCGTGGTGGGCGCGGGGGTCGCCGGGCTCGCCTGCGCCACCGTGGCCGCGCAGCGCGGGCATCGGGTCACCGTGTTCGAGGCGGCGAACGACATCGGAGGCCAATTCGACCTCGCGCGGCGCATCCCCGGCAAGGAGGAGTTCGACGAGACCGTGCGCTACTTCCGGCGCCGCCTCGAGCTCGATCGCATCGACGTGCGGCTCGGCGCGCGCGCCACCCCGGAAATGCTCGACGGCTTCGACGAGGTCGCGCTCGCCACCGGCGTGCTGCCGCGCGACGTGAGCTTTCCCGGCAGCGACGATCCGCGGGTGCTCCGCTACGACGACGTGCTGGCCGGTCGCGTGCAGGTCGGGCCACGCGTCGCGATCGTCGGCGCGGGCGGCATCGGTTACGACGTCGCGGAATTCCTCGCGCAATCGGGCCCGTCGCCCGCGCTGGACGCGGTGGAATGGCGCCGCGAGTGGGGCGTCGACCTCGGCTACACCGACGCGCGCGGCGGCCTGCGCGCCCCGGAAGCGCCGCCCGTCGCGCGTACGGTCTGGCTGCTGCAGCGCAGTGCGGGCAAGCCCGGCGCGAAGCTCGGCAAGACGACCGGGTGGATCCACCGCGCGAGCCTCAAGGCGCGGGGCGTCCAGGCGCTCGGTGGCGTGCAGTACGTGGGCTTCGACGACGCCGGTTTCCGCATCACGGTCGACGGCGAGCCGCGCACGCTCGAGGTCGACCACGTCGTCGTCTGCGCGGGGCAGGTCTCGAACAATCCGCTCGAGGCCCCGCTGCGCGCCGCAGGCCGCTCGGTGCACGTCATCGGGGGCGCCGAGCTTGCCGCCGAGCTCGACGCGAAGCGTGCGATCGACCAGGGCAGCCGGGTGGCGGCGGCGCTCTGAGCCCATCCGCGGAACCGTGCATTGCAGCCGGTGCGTTGCGGGCGGCACGGTCGGGCCGGATAGTCGCCCCTCCCCTCTGGAGTCGACCATGAAGCTCTACACGAAGCCGGGCGCCTGCTCGACCGCCTGCCACATCTCGCTGCAGTGGTCGGGCGCGCCGTTCTCGCTGCAGGTGCTGACCGCGGAGGAGATGAAATCCCCCGCCTACCTCGCGATCAATCCCGCGGGCGCCGTACCGACGCTCGTCGACGGCGACTTCGTGCTGACGCAGAACGCGGCGATCCTCGGCTATGTGGCCGATCGCTTCCCGCAGTCGGGCCTCGTGGGTGACGGCGGTGCGCGCCAGCGCGCCGAGGCCAATCGCTGGCTCGCCTTCTGCAACGCGGACGTCCACCCCGCCTTCCACCCGCTGTTCGGGCCGTCGCGCTTCATCGCGGACGCCTCGCAGTTCGAGGGGCTGCAGGCGGCGGCGCGCACGCGACTGCGCGGGCTCTACGAGCGCGCGGAGGCACAGCTCGCCGGTCGCGAGTGGATCGCCGGCTTCCGCAGCTACGCGGACCCCTACCTCTACATCACCCTGCGCTGGGCCTCGAAGACGGGCGTCGACCTGTCCGGTCTCGACAACCTCGCTGGGTTCGTCCGCAGGATGGACGCGGATGCCGGCGTGCAGACCGCGCTGAAGGCCGAAGGCCTCGCCTGAGCCGGTTCAGTGGAGATCGTCGCGCCAGTGGCGCGACATCTCCATGAACGCGAACGACGCCGACCACGCGACCATCATCAGTCCGATCAGCGATTCGGTGCCGGCCAGCCAGCGGATCGGCCCTTTCGGCGTCAGGTCGCCGAAACCGACGGTCGAGTACGTCATCGCGGACATGTAGAACGCGTCGAACATGGAGGCGTGGTGCGACGCGCCGTCGATGCCGCCCGCGCCGGGCACGTGCATCAGCGCCCAATAGCCCGCGCCGAAGATCACGATCGAAGCGGTGTGCAGCGCGACCAGGCCGAAGACCAGGCGCAGGATCTTGTTGCGATGCACCGGACCGCCATTGTCGCGACGGTGCCGGTTGTACATGCGGCCGAGCCGCACCATGCCCTCGAAGTTGAGGACTAGGACCATCGCCACCGCGATCCCCGCGGTGGCGATGGCGATGCCGTGGACGGCGTAGTCGGCGCCCACGGCCCGGCTCAGCGGCGGTCGATCGCGACGTACTCGCGATCTTCGGGGCCCGTGTAGTTCGCGCTGGGCCGGATGATCTTGCCGTCCTCGCGCTGCTCGATCACGTGCGCGCTCCAGCCGGTGGTGCGCGCGATCACGAACAGCGGCGTGAACATCGGCGTCGGAATGCCCATCATGTGGTAGGCCGACGCGCTGTACCAGTCGAGGTTCGGGAACATCTTCTTGGTGTCCATCATCAGGTTCTCGATGCGCTCGGACACGTCGAACAGGACCCGGTTCCCGCCGTCGTCGCACAGCTTGCGCGAGATCTCCTTGATGATCGGGTTGCGCGGATCGCCCACGGTGTACACCGGGTGCCCGAAGCCGATGACGATCTCCTTGCGCTCCATGCGGGCGCGGATGTCGGCCTCGGCGTCGTCGGCGGTCGAATAGCGGCTGATGATGTCCATCGCCACCTCGTTCGCGCCGCCGTGCTTCGGACCGCGCAGTGCGCCGATCGCGCCGGTAATGCAGGAATGCAGGTCCGAACCCGTGCCGGCGATGACGCGCGCGGTGAACGTCGAGGCGTTGAACTCGTGCTCGGCGTACAGGATCAGCGACTTGTCGAGCGCGTCGGCATGCAGCGACGAGGGGCGCTCGCCGTGCAGCAGGTGCAGGAAGTGCGCGGCGACGGAGTCGTCGTCGGTCAGCGTCTCGATGCGCTCGCCGTTGCGGGTGAAGTGCCACCAGTACAGCAGCATGGAGCCGAAGCTCGCGACGAGCTTGTCGGCGATGTCGCGGGCTTCCGACGCCGGATGGCCTTCGCGCTCCGGCAGCACCGTGCCGAGCACGGAGCAGCCCGTGCGCAGCACGTCCATCGGGTGCGCGTTGGCGGGCACGAGCTCGAGCGCTTCCTGCACGATCGCCGGCAGCCCGCGCAGGCGCTTGAGCTTGGCCTTGTAGGCGCGCAGTTGCGACGTGGTCGGCAGCGCCCCGTGCACCAGAAGATGCGCGACCTCCTCGAACGTCGACTGCGTCGCGAGGTCCTTGATGTCGTAGCCGCGGTAATGCAGGTCGTTGCCGCTACGGCCGACCGTGCACAGCGCGGTATTGCCGGCGGCGGTGCCGCTCAGTGCGACGGACTTCTTCACCTTCGGGAGCACTTGCTCGCTCATTGCGGGGTTCTCTCGTTGCGGCTTCCGCGTCGCGGAAGCGGAATCGGGTGCCCTGCCCGCGCGGTCGCGCGCGGGCGGAACGTCATTCGCCCTTCGACGACGCGAAGAGCCGGTCGAGCTTGTCCTCGTAGCCGTGGTAGCCGAGGAAGTCGTACAGCTCGGCGCGGGTCTGCAGCGTGTCGACGATGCCCTTCTGCGTGCCCTCGCGGCGCACGGTCTCGTAGAAGTTGAGCGCGGCCTTGTTCATCGCGCGGTAGGCGCCACAGCAGTACAGCGCGATGTCGACGCCCGCGTCGCGCAGCTCGTCGGTCGTGAAGAAGGGCGTCGAGCCGAACTCGGTGAGGTTGGCGAGGATCGGCACCTTCACGGCGCCCTTGAACTTGCGATAGTCGTCCAGCGACGTCATCGCCTCCGGGAAGATCATGTCCGCGCCGGCTTCGACGTAGGCACACGCACGGTCGATGGCGGCGTCGAGACCCTCCACGGCGGCGGCATCGGTGCGCGCCATGATCACGAACGAAGCGTCCGTGCGGCCGTCGACTGCGGACTTCACGCGGTCGACCATCTCCGACGTCGACACCACTTCCTTGCCCGGCCGGTGCCCGCAGCGCTTCTGGCCGACCTGGTCTTCCATGTGGACCGCGGCCACGCCCACCCGCTCGAACGAACGGATGGTGCGCGCGATGTTGAAGGCGCCGCCCCAGCCGGTATCGATGTCGACCAGCAGCGGCATGTGGGTCGCTTCGACGATGCGGCGCGCGTCGGTCAGCACGTCCTCCATGGTGGAGATGCCGAGGTCCGGCATGCCGAGCGAATTGGCGGCCACGCCGCCGCCCGACAGGTACAGCGCCCTGTAGCCCGTGCGCTTGGCCATCAGGCCGGCGTAGGCGGTGATCGCGCCCATGACCTGCAGCGGGGATTCGTCGTTCAGTGCGGCCCGGAAGCGGGCGCCGGCGGATGCGGTGGACATGCGGGCTCGGTTCGGCGAAACCCGCATTTTACGCCGCCCCGGCCGCCGCTGCGGCGGCCGGGAGACGTATTACTTCGCCGCAGACGCCTTCGCCGCGCGCGGCGGGGCGTTCTTCACGTACCGGTCGAACCAGGTCAGCATTTCCGCCGCGACGTGCTCGTTCGAATCCTGCGCCGTGTACCAGTGCGGCTCGAACGGCAGCATGACCAGCCGCGTGGTGCCGCCCAACCCACGGATCGCCTGGAACAGCCTCGGCGCCTGCGTGGGCTCGGTACCGGGGTTCGCGTCGTCCTGCCCGTGCACGATCAGCAGCGGCTCGTCGATCTTGTCGGCGTTGAAGAACGCCGACGCCTTGCGGTAGACCTCGGGCGCGCTCCAGACCGAACGGCGCTCGTTCTGGAAGCCGAACGGCGTCAGCGCCTTGTTGTAGCCGCCGCTGGTGGCGACGCCCGCACGGAAGAAGTCCGACCACGCCAGCAGGTTCGCCGTCATGAGCGCGCCGTGGCTGTGGCCGGTGATGCCGATGCGGTCGCGATCCACCACGCCCATGGCCACCGCCTTGTCGACCGCGGCGCGTGCGTCGGCCGTGAGCTGCTCGATGTAGGTGTCGTAGGCATTGCGCGGATCGCCGACGATCGGGAAGGCGGCGTTGTCGATGATCGCGTAGCCCGCGAGCAGGAGGAGGCGGTAGTTCGCCAGCCGCGTGAACGTCTGCTGCGAGCCCGTCACCTGCCCCGCCTTGCTCGGGTCCGCGAAATCCTGCGGATAGGCGTACAGGATCGCCGGCAGGCGCGTGCCCGGCTGGTAGCCCGGTGGCGTGTAGAGCGTGAACGAGAGGTCGACTCCGTCGTCGCGCTTGTACGTCACGAGCGTTTTCTTGATCTTGCGGACCTCGGGCGTCGGATCCGGATAGTCCGTGATCGCCCGGGCGGTCGACGCCCGCTGCGGCTCGCCGGCGGCAGCCTGCACGGCGTCGCCGGGAACGCGCAGGAACGCGTTCGGCGGATCGTCGATCGACTCGTGCCACGTGACCAGACGTGCGCCATCGGCCGCGAAGCCGACGAAGCGCTCGTACGCATCCGGCGCGCTCCGGAACAGGCGCGTGCTGGCACCCGTGGCGAGGTCGCGCTTGTCGAGGAACGGCCGATCGCCCGCCGTCGAGCCGCCCGCGCCGGTGAGGTAGATCGCATCGCCGTCGCGGCGCACGACCATCGCCCCGTTCGGCAGGCGACGCATCACCGGCGACCCCGGATTCGCATAGCGCTCGTCGAGCGAGAGTTCCCACAGCACGCGCTCGGGCGTGCGCGACGGCTCGTCCATGTCGCGCAGCACGGTGCGGCGGACGCGCTTGTTGGCGTCGTACTCGGACAGCAGGGCCTGGCTGCCGGTCTCGAACCAGCCGAGGCCGGCGTAGCGCTGCGTGGTGCGCGCGATCTCGCGCGGCGCCGCATCGAACGGTGCGCCGAGCGCCATCACCTTGTCGCGTGCGGGGACGGTGACCTTCCAGTCGCCGCCGTCGAGCGCCTCGGCCCACGTCAGCGTGGCCGGCGCATTCGCCCGCCAGTCGAAATCACGCGGACCGGTCTCGACGCCCTGCACCGGCACGCGATCCGCCACCGGCAGCGAGGCGACCACGTGCCGCTCGCCGGTCTGCAGGTCGAGCACCGCCACGTCGCGCGCGAAACGGCTGTAGGTCGTGACGTACGAATACGGGCGCTTGAGCGTCTCGACCAGCACGTGGCGGCCGTCGGGTGCGACGTCGACGGTGGTATGCACGCCCGGCGCGCCGATGGGCGTGACCCGTCCGCTCGCGACGTCGACGCGCGCGAGCTGCGAGGTCGCCCAGTAGTCGAACTGTTCCTCGTCGCGCGGGCTGCCCAGCGTGTCCCGGGCTTCGTACGTGCTGCTCTCGCCGCGGCCGGCCTTCGACTCCTTGATCTCGGGGCCGTCGGGCACGCCGCCCGCATGCGGCGCGGGGCCCAGCCCCTTCGGGACCTGCTTGACGACCAGCGCCGTCGGGCCCGCCCAGGCCATCTCGCCGTCGAGCACGGGATTCAGGCGCACCCCGTCGATCCGCCGCGCCTTGCCGGTGGCCGCATCCGCGATCCACAGCTGCGCGCCGGCGTCCGCCACGGTTTCGATCGCGATATGCGCCCCGTCCGGCGCCCACATGGCGTGGTCGGGGCAGGTGCCCGCGGGAAGGGCGACCGGGGTGCGCGTGCGCGAGTCGATGTCGACCAGCGTGAGGCCGTCGAGGCACTCGCGGATGCCGTAGCCGTTGGACACGTCGTGGCGCACGTGCAGGCGCGGCTCGATGCGCACGCCGGCGAGTTTCACGTAGGGCTCCGCCAGCCGCGTGATCGGCGGATCGTTCGCCGGCTGCACCATCAGCAGGCGGCGGCCGGTCGGGTCGAGCATCGGCGACGCCGGCAGCGGCGCGCGCATCACCGAGAGCAGCGGCTCGGGCGGCTTCGCGTACTGCGCCTGCGCGCCCGGGGCGATGCACGCGAGTGCGAGCGCGAGGCCCGGTACGGTGATGGGATGCTTCGACGGCATGGGCACGGCTCTCCGGAACGATGCCCCGATGGTGCACCACCGGGCGCCGCCTCGCCTGTGCCGTCGCCGGAACGCAGAAGGGCGGCCGGAGCCGCCCTTCGTCGTCATCCTGATCCGGCGATCAGAGCAGGTGCGCGACGCCCTGCCGCTCTTCCTCGAGCTCGGCCAGCGTCTTGTCCATCGCGGCGCGGCTGAACTCGTCGACCGGCAGGCCCTCGACGCGCGTGTACTCGCCGTTCGCGCAGGTCACCGGCACGCCGTACATCACGCCTTCCGGGATGCCGTAGCTGCCGTCGGACGGCACGCCCATGGTCACCCACTTGCCGTTGGTGCCGAGCACCCAGTCGCGGATGTGGTCGATGGCGGCATTCGCCGCCGAGGCCGCCGACGACAGGCCGCGCGCTTCGATGATCGCCGCGCCGCGCTTGCCGACCTGCGGGATGAACGCGTTCGCGTTCCAGTCGGCGTCGTTGATGCGGTCCTTCAGAGACGCGCCGTTGACGGTCGCGAAGCGGTAGTCCGGATACATCGTGGGCGAATGGTTGCCCCAGACGACCAGCTTCTCGATGTCGCCGACCGGCACGCCGGCCTTGTTCGCGAGCTGGCTGAGCGCACGGTTGTGGTCGAGGCGCAGCATGGCGGTGAAGTTCTTCGCGGGCAGGTCCGGCGCCGACTTCATGGCGATGTAGGCATTGGTGTTCGCCGGGTTGCCGACGACCAGCACCTTCACGTTGCGGCTGGCGACCTTGTTCAGCGCCGCGCCCTGCGCGGTGAAGATCTTCGCGTTCTCGAGCAGCAGGTCCTTGCGCTCCATGCCCGGGCCGCGCGGACGCGCGCCGACCAGAAGGGCGATGTCCGCGTCCTTGAACGCCACTTCCGCGTCGTCGGTGCCGACCATGCCGGCGAGCAGCGGGAACGCGCAGTCCTCGAGCTCCATCATCACGCCGCGCAGCGCGGCCTGGGCCTTGTCCATCGGCAGCTCGAGCATCTGCAGGATGACGGGCTGGTCCTTGCCGAGCATCTCGCCCGAGGCGATGCGGAACAGCAGCGAGTAACCGATCTGGCCGGCTGCACCGGTGACGGCGACGCGGACGGGGGTCTTCATGAAGGAGCTCCGTGGAACGTGCGTGGGTTGTCGTGGGGTCGTTCTTGGAGGCCCGCGGGATTACCCGAGGACCAGGACGCGGCGCTCAGCGCTTCCGCGTCCGGCAGTCAGGCGAGTTCGGCACAGAACTCGCGGAAGCGGTCGAGGCCCGGCTGCAGCTGCGGCGTCGGGCAGGTGTAGCTGATGCGCAGCGCGCGCGGCTCGCCGAAGGCCGAGCCCGGCACACAGGCCACGCCCTTCGTCTCCAGCAGCGCATTGCAGAAATCGACGTCGTTTCCGATGGCGAGGCCGCTCGGGCCGTGCGTCTTCCCGAACGCGAAGCTGATGTCCGGGAACACGTAGAACGCGCCTTCCGGACGCGGGCAGACGAGACCGGGAATGCCCTGCATCACCGCCATCACCTGGTCGCGCTTGCCCTGGAATTCCGCGCACTTCTGCGTCGGGATGTCCTGCGGGCCGCTGAGCGCCGCCAGCGCGGCGGCATTGGTCACTTCGGGCAGGTTGGTGATGTGGTTCGAGTTCATCGTCACCACGGCCTTCGCGACGATTTCCGGGCCGGCCATGAAGCCGACGCGCCAGCCGGGCATGCCGTACGTCTTCGACAGCGAGTCGATGAAGATCACCCGGTCGCGCAGCTCGGGGCGCGCATGCAGGAAGTTGTGGTAGCCGACGCCGTCGAAGACCATCCGGTTGTAGATGTCATCGGTGATGACCCAGGTGTCCGGGTACTTCGCGATGACGTCCGCGAGCGCGTCGATCTCGGCCTTCGAATAGACCATGCCGGTCGGGTTCGAGGGATTGTTGAACAGGAACACGCGCGGCTTCTTCGCGAGCGCGGCGTCGAGCTGCGCGGGCGTGAGCTTGTAGTTCTGCTCCGCCGGGCACGGCAGCAGGTCGATCTTCGCGTTGAGGATCTCGGCGATGTCGACGTAGCTGGTCCAGTACGGCGTCGGGAAGGCGATCGTGTCGCCCTCGTCCAGCAGCGCCTCGCAGAGGTTGTAGATGACGTGCTTGGCGCCGATGCCGGTCGCGACGTTGGCGCGCGTGTAGCCGGTCAGGCCGATCGCGGCCATGTGCGCGAGGAACGCATCGAGCAGCGCGTCGGGGCCGCGGTTGCTGCCGTACTGGCCGCTGTCGTGCTTGAGCGCGTCGGCGGCGGCGGCATAGACGTGCTCGCCGGGCAGGAAGTTCGGGACGCCGATCGAGAAGCTGATGATGTCGCGGCCTTCGGCCTTGAGGCGCTTGGCCTTTTCGGCGACCTGCATGATCGCGCTGGGCTTGGCGCGGCCGATGCGCGAGGCGAGCTGGAGCATCGCGGAACCTCGGAAAAATGCGGCGATGGAGGACCGGCCGAGGCGCGACGGCGCGGGGCCGGAACAGCCGCCGAATGGTATCACGTGAAACTTTTCCGCCGGCCGCTTGCGGACACGAAGACGCCCGCCGGCGCGGGCCGGCGGGCGTCGGGGCGAAACGCTTACGGACGCGCGTTGGCGTCGAGCGTCTGGTTCCACTGGGCGACGCGCTCGGCCTGCGCGGCGAGCACCGCGTCGGCGTCGCCCTCGATCTTGACCGAGCGGATCAGGTCGCCCTGCTTCACGGCGTCGACGATCTCCTGGCCCTCGAGCACCTTGCCGAAGACGGTGTGCTTGCCGTCGAGCCACGGCGTGGAGACGTGCGTGATGAAGAACTGGCTGCCGTTGGTGTTCGGGCCGGCATTGGCCATCGACAGCACGCCGCGCTCGTGGCCCAGGCCGTTGCGGGCCTCGTCCTCGAACTTGTAGCCCGGACCGCCGGTGCCGGTGCCCTTGGGGCAGCCGCCCTGGACCATGAAGTCGTTGATGACGCGGTGGAACGACAGGCCATCGTAGAAGCCGCGCTTGGCGAGGTTCACGAAGTTGGCGACGGTCACCGGCGCCTTGTCGGCGGCGAGCTCGACGCGGATCGGGCCGCGGTCGGTGTCGAAATGGGCGATGAGGGACATGGGAACTCCGAGGGGGAAGGAATCAGCGGGTGGATCTTGACCGGGCCGTCGTCAGGACGATGCGCGCGACCTGGCCCGAGCAGCCCAGCACGCCGAGCGCACCGAGGCCGAGCAGCAGCAGGTCGGTCCCCGGTGGCAGGCCGAGCGAGGCCATCCTGTCCGGCGAGCCGCGCAGGACGAGCCCCGCCACCACGAGGATCGCGGCGACCAGGTCGACGGCGATCACCCAGCGCGGAAACGGCAGTACGGACGGCTGTTCAGACATGGCGGGCGCCGGGGACGACTCACCGGCTATAATAGCCGGCTTCCCTTCCCTGCTTGCGCCTTAAGGCGTCTCTTCGCATGTCCATCGAACGCCTGCGCAACATCGCCATCGTCGCCCACGTCGACCATGGCAAGACCACCCTCGTCGATTGCCTCCTCAAACAGTCCGGCACGCTCAACGAGCGCACCGTGCTGGCCGAGCGCGTGATGGACAGCAACGACCAGGAGAAGGAGCGTGGCATCACGATCCTCTCCAAGAACACCGCCATCACCTGGCAGGGCAACCGCATCAACATCGTCGACACCCCGGGCCACGCCGACTTCGGCGGCGAGGTCGAGCGCGTGCTGTCGATGGTCGACTCGGTGCTGATCCTCGTCGACGCGATGGACGGCCCGATGCCGCAGACGCGGTTCGTCACGCAGAAGGCGTTCGCGATGGGCTTCAAGCCGATCGTCGTCGTCAACAAGATCGACCGCCCGGGCGCGCGCCCCGACTGGGTCATCGACCAGGTGTTCGACCTGTTCGACAAGCTCGGCGCAACGAACGAGCAGCTCGACTTCCCGATCGTCTACGCCTCCGCGCTGCACGGCTACGCGAGCCTCGACGATCAGGCGCGCAGCGGCGACATGACCCCGCTGTACGAAGCGATCATGAAGCACGTCGAGCACCCGAAGGTCGATCCGGACGGCGCGTTCCAGATGCGCATCAGCCAGCTCGACTACAGCAACTTCGTCGGCCTGATCGGCATCGGCCGCATCCAGCGCGGCAAGGTGCGCACCAACATGCCGGTGAGCGTGGTCGACCGCGAAGGCAAGAAGCGCCAGGGCAAGGTGCTGCAGGTGCTCGGCTTCATGGGCCTGGAGCGCATCGAGGTGCCGGAAGCATCGGCGGGCGACATCGTCGCGATCTCCGGCGTCGCCGAGCTCAGCATCTCCGACACGGTCTGCGCGCTCGACGTGCCGGAGGCGCTGCCCGCGCTGACGGTCGACGAGCCGACGATCTCGATGACCTTCCAGGTCAACAACTCGCCGTTCGCGGGCAACAAGGATCTGTCGGGCGGCAAGTTCCTGACGAGCCGCCAGCTGCGCGAGCGCCTGGAGCGCGAGACGCTGCACAACGTCGCGCTGAAGGTCGAGGAAGGCTCCGACCCGGACAAGTTCCTCGTCTCGGGTCGCGGCGAGCTGCACCTGTCGGTGCTGATCGAGAACATGCGCCGCGAGGGCTACGAGCTCGCCGTATCGCGCCCGGAAGTCATCATCAAGGAAGTCGACGGCCAGCAGATGGAGCCGGTCGAGCAGCTCGTGGTGGACATCGAGGAGCAGCATCAGGGCGGCGTGATGGAGAAGCTCGGCACGCGCAAGGCGCAGCTGAAGAACATGGAATCCGACGGCAAGGGCCGCGTGCGCCTCGACTACATGATTCCGGCGCGCGGCCTGATCGGCTTCCAGAACGAGTTCCGCACGCTGACGCAGGGCTCCGGCCTGCTGTTCCACGTCTTCGACCACTACGGCCCGAAGGAACAGGGCGCGATCGCCAAGCGCATCAACGGCGTGATGATCGCCAATGCCCCGGGCGCGACGCCGGCGTATTCGCTCGGCCCGCTGCAGGAGCGCGGCCGCCTGTTCGCCGCGGAAGGCGACATGGTCTACGAAGGCCAGCTGATCGGCATCCACTCGAAGGACAACGACCTTACGGTCAACGCCATCAAGACCAAGCCGCTGACCAACATGCGCGCTTCGGGCAAGGACGATGCCATCCAGCTGAGCCCGGCGATCAAGTACTCGCTGGAGCAGGCGCTCGACTTCATCGAGGACGACGAGCTCGTCGAAGTCACGCCGAAGGAAATCCGCCTGCGCAAGAAGCTGCTGACCGAGAGCGAGCGCAAGACGGCCTCGCGCCGCGGCTGACCGGTACACTCGCGACGGTGAAGTCACCCACCGACCGACCGTACGACCCGAATCCGCGCGCCCACCCCGGGCTGCGCGCGATCGCGCTGGTCGAGGCGACCAAGGGCCTGCTCGCCCTGATCACCGCGAGCGGGCTCGAGATCCTCGGGCCCGCGCCGCTGCGCAGCGCGGTGCACGTGCTGATCCGGCACTTCGAGCTCAGCTCGACCGAGGGGCCGCTCGCGTGGCTGGCCGGTGCGATCAGCGCCGGCTCGGTTCATGCGACCGCCGCCATCGCCGCGGTCTACGGGCTGCTCCATGTCGTCGAGGCCTGGGGCCTCTGGCGCGACAAGGCGTGGGCCTCGTGGCTCGGCTGCATCGCCGCCGCCATCTACCTGCCGTTCGACGTGTATGCACTGACACGGCACCCGGGATGGGCGGCGATGTCGGTGCTGGTGATCAACCTGATCGTGGTCTGGGTGCTCGCGCGCGACCTGTTCCGTCGACGGGGCCCCTTGCCCGGCTGAGCCGCGCATCGGATGCTGGCGCGTCTCCTGCCGGAAGCCGCCCATGCGCCCCGCCCCGCTCGCCCTCGCCCTCGCCCTGACCCTGGCCGGCTGTGCGGCGACGCCGCCTCGCGCGGCCGGGGTCGCCGCCTCCGTCGCACCGGAACCGGCGGCCGTTCCTGCCGCTGCGCCGTTCGCGTTCGAAGAAGCCGACATCGCCTCGCTGACCGCGCGCATGGCGAGCGGGGATCTCACGAGCCGCGCGCTCACGCGGGCCTACCTCGATCGCATCGCCGCGCTCGACGACGCCGGACCTCGATTGGGCGCCGTCCTCGCCCTCAATCCCGATGCGCTCGCCGAGGCCGAGGCCCGCGACGCCGAGCGTCGCGCCGGTCGCCTGCGTGGGCCGCTGCATGGCGTGCCGATCCTCGTCAAGGACAACATCGACGCGACGCCAATGGCGACGACCGCCGGCTCCCTCGCGCTCGCCGACCACCGCCCGTCGCGCGATGCCTTCCTCGTCGAGCGACTGCGTGCCGCGGGTGCGGTGATCCTCGGCAAGACCAACCTCAGCGAGTGGGCGAACTTCCGCTCGACGCGTTCGATCTCCGGCTGGAGCGGCGTGGGCGGGCAGACGCGAAATCCCTACGCGCTCGACCGCAACCCGTGTGGCTCGAGCTCGGGCAGCGGTACCGCGGCCTCCGCGAACCTCGCGGCGGCAACGATCGGCACGGAGACCGACGGCAGCATCATCTGCCCGTCCTCCGTCGCCGGCATCGTCGGCCTGAAGCCGACCGTAGGGCTCGTCAGCCGACACGGGATCGTGCCGATCTCGGCGAGCCAGGATACGGCGGGCCCGATGACGCGCACCGTCGCCGACGCGGCTCTCGTGCTGTCCGCGATCGCCGCACCGGACGCGCGTGATCCGGCGAACGGTGGTGCCTCGCGCCCCGCCGCCGTCGACTACACGACGCACCTGCGCGCCGACGCATTGAAGGGCGCGCGCATCGGCGTGCTGCGCAAGAGCGCGGGCTACCACCCGGACGTCGACGCCGCTTTCGATCGCGCGGTGGCCGCGCTGAAGGCCGCGGGCGCGACGGTCGTCGACGCCGAGATCCCGACGGCCGGAAAGTGGGACGCGCCGGAGTTCACCGTGCTGCTCTCCGAGTTCAAGCCGGGCCTCGAGGCCTACCTCGCCGACAGCGGCGCGCCCGTGCGTCGCTTCGAGGAGCTCATCGCATTCAACAGCGCGCATCCCGACGAGGAGATGCCGTACTTCGGACAGGAACTGTTCGAGCAGACGATGAAGGCCGAGCCGCTGACCTCGGCGAAGTACCGCGAGGCACGCGACGCGGCGCGTCGGCTCGCCGGACCGCAGGGCATCGACGCCGCGCTGAAAAAGCAGAAGCTCGATGCGCTGATCGCACCGTCGACGGGGCCCGCGTGGCGTACGGACGTCGTGCTGGGTGACCACTTCACCGGCGCAGGCTACGGGGCCGCCGCGGTCGCCGGCTATCCCGGCCTCACCGTGCCGATGGGCGATGCCCGCGGCCTGCCGCTGGGCCTGGTGTTCATGGGCACGAAGTGGAGCGAGGCCCGCCTGATCGAACTGGGCTACGCGTTCGAGCAGGCGACGCATGCCCGCAAGGCGCCCACGTTCCCGGCCACGATCGACGAGCCCGCCCGCTAACCGGCGCGCGGCAGTCTCGGTGCGAACGCGTTTGCCAGCGCCATGGCGAACGCGAGCGCGGCCGAGGCATACAGGGCGCGCGCACCGAACTCGCGGAACAGCAGCGCGGCCACGAGGCCGCCCGCGAAAAAGCCGGTAATCACCGTCGCGCACAGCAGCAGGCGGCGTCGCTCCACGGGCGCGCCGCGCGCAACATGACCCAGTGCGATGCCGAGGTCGGTGAACATGCCCGACACGTGGCTCGTGCGCACCACCGCGCCGCTGTAGGCCGTCGTCATCGCGTTCTGCAGGCCGCACGCCGCGGCGGCGAGCGCGATCGCGGACGGCTGCGCCTGCTCGAACGCGACGGTCGCGAGCACGAGCAAACCGGCGACGAGCAGCATCACGACGGTCTGACGGCGCCCGAGCCGAAGCACATCGGTGGGAATGAGGAACCCGCCGACCGCGGCGCCGCCGACGAACGCGGCCGCGGCGAGGAAGAGCAAGGCGGTGGACGCGCTGCCGTCGACCAGCGCCGCCGCCAGCAAGGTCGTCGTTCCGGTGAGGTGCGACACCGCCTGGTGCGTCGCACCGAGCAGGCCCACCGCATTGGCGCCGCCCGCGACGAACGCGAGCAGCCACGCGACCGGCCACGTCCAGGACGGCAGCCGCGAGATCATTGCGCGCGCTCGCGCCCGGCCCGGCTCAGCGCGGTGCGCTGAGCTGCGTCTGCTTGCGCACGATCAGCATCGTGATCTCCAGCGCCTGCTCGTAGTTCAGGCGCGGATCCACGCAGCTGCGATACGCGCGCTCGAGGTCGACTTCGGTGAGCTCCCGCGCGCCGCCGAGGCATTCGGTCACGTCCTCGCCGGTGAGTTCGAGATGCACGCCGCCCAGGCGCGTGCCCGCGGCCGCGTGCAACTCGAACGCCTGCTCGACCTCGCTCGCGATGTTCGCGAAGCGCCGCGTCTTGTAACCGTTCGCCGTCGGTTCGGTATTGCCATGCATCGGATCGCAGACCCACAACAGCCGGCGACCGTCGCGGCGCATCGCCTCGAGCAGCGGCGGCAGCTTCTCCGCCACGTGCGCGGCGCCCATGCGATGGATGAAGGTCAGGCGGCCGGCCTCGTCCTCGGGATTGAGCACGTCGACGAGCCGCAGCAGCTGATCCGGCGTCACGGACGGCCCGATCTTCACCGCGATCGGATTGCGGATGCCCCGGAGGAACTCGACGTGCGCGCCGTCGAGCTGCGCGGTGCGCATGCCGATCCACGGGAAATGCGTGCCGAGGTCGAACCAGCCCCAGTTGCGCGGCACCTGCCGCGTCATCGATTCCTCGTAGGGCAACAGGAGGGCTTCGTGCGACGTATAGAAGTCGACGCGGTTGAGGTTGTGCACCTCCGAGCCCGACAGCGTCTCCATGAAGCGCACCGCATCGCCGATGCCGGCCACCATGCGGCGGTACTCGTCGGCGAGCGGCGAATGGCCGACCCAGCCCAGGTCCCAGTACTCCGGGTGATGCAGGTCCGCGAAGCCGCCGTCGATCAGTGCGCGGACGAAGTTCATCGTCATCGCGGAGCGCGCATGCGCCTTGATCATGCGGCGCGGATCGGCGCGTCGCGCCTCCGGCGTGAAGGCAGGGCCGTTGACGATGTCGCCGCGATAGCTCGGCAGGCTGACGCCGTCGATGGTCTCCATGTCGGCGGAGCGCGGCTTGGCGTACTGCCCGGCGAAGCGCCCGACGCGCACCACCGGCTTGCGCATGCCGTGCACGAGCACGAGCGACATCTGCAGCAGCACCTTGAGGCGATTGGAGATCACGTCCGACGAGCATTCGTCGAAGCTCTCCGCGCAGTCGCCGCCCTGCAGCAGGAAGCGCTTGCCTTCCTGCGCCTCGGCGAGCTGCTGCTTGAGCGTCAGGATCTCCCACGACGTGACCAGCGGCGGCAGCCGGCGCAGTTCCGCGAGCGCGGATTCGAGCTCCGCGGCGTCGGCGTACTGCGGCATCTGGGTCGCGGGGCGCGCACGCCAGGATTGCGCGCTCCACTCACGCGGCAAGGAAACGGCCTGCAGGGACGGATCGTTGATCGGCATCGCATCTCACCTTCGACGGAACGCAGCGAAGGCCACCCACAGCGCCAGCACCACGAAGCTCACCAGCGTCCACACCGGCATCGACTGCCCGAGGAACGTCCATTCGATCTTTGCGCATTGTCCATCGCCCGTCAGCACCTTGCGCACCAGATCCATGAACGGCAGCGTCTCGCGAAGGAATGCGAGCGGCGGGCCGCAGGACGGCACCTGGTCGGGCGGCAGGTGCTGGATCCAGACGTGGCGCCCGGCGATCGCCGCGCCCGCCAGCGCGGGCACGAGTGCGAGCACGCCCCAGGCGCGACGCGCACCCGGTCGAACCGGACCGGCCGCGGCACCGGCGAGGAACACGAGGCCCAGGGCAATCACCGCGATGCGCTGGAAGATGCACAGCGGGCATGGCTCCAGGCCGAGCACGTGTTCCGCATACAGCGCATACGCCATCAGCGCAGCGCAGGCGGCGAAGCCCAGGAAGAACTGGACGCGGAAAGAGGCGCGGAAGGGAAGGAAGCGCATCGGCGGATTCGGTCCTGTGGAGCGACGATGGTCGCAGGGCCGCGCACTTCGCGCAAAGCCCGCGGCGGCATGACGTCGTACGACGGCTGCATGACGGCCCGAGGCGAGCCACCGGGTTCGACGGCCCTAAAACGACGAAGCCCCGGCATCAGCCAGGGCTTCCTCTCGGATCCGGGCGTCGGCCCGGGCCCGTGACTTACTGCTGCGCCGCGTCCGGACGGTCGACCAGCTCGACGTACGCCATCGGGGCGTTGTCGCCGGCGCGGAAGCCGCACTTCAGGATGCGCAGGTACCCGCCCGGGCGCTCGCGGTAGCGCGGGCCGAGTTCGATGAACAGCTTGCCCACCGCTTCCTTGTCGCGCAGGCGCGAGAAGGCGAGACGACGATTGGCGACGCCATCGGTCTTGCCGAGGGTGATGAGCGGCTCGGCGACGCGGCGGAGCTCCTTGGCCTTCGGGAGCGTGGTGCGGATCAGGCCCGTCTTGATGAGCGACGCGGCCATGTTGGTGAACATGGCATCGCGGTGGGCGCTGGTGCGGCTGAACTTGCGGCCGGCTTTCTGGTGGCGCATGGCGTTGGATTCCTATGAATGTTGGAACTGCTGGATTTCGCTGTCGCCATCCCGGCGTTGCTGCTGTGGACTGCGGTTGGTCCGGTTCCGGCGTCCATGGCCGGATGTGCCGCGGGCTTTCTCGCCCGTCGGTGGTGAAGCCTTTCATGCTGAATCCCGCCGGGTGAGGGCGGGATCCGGCGACCGCGTCGTGGTGGTCTACGGCGCGGCGGGTGGAACGGATTCGGCAGGTAACGAACGCTTCGCCTAGTGGCTCGGCGGGCGCTGCACGCAACCTTGGCCTTCCAAAGCGCAGGACGCTTTCGCGTCCGGGCGCCTCGGCTCAGCCCATCATCCCGTGCGACGCGATGCCGGCCGGCGGCCAGTTCTCGAGACGCATGCCGAGCGACAGGCCACGCTGAGCCAGCACTTCCTTGATCTCGGTGAGCGACTTCTTGCCGAGGTTCGGGGTCTTGAGCAGCTCGACTTCCGTCTTCTGGATCAGGTCGCCGACGTAGTAGATGTTCTCGGCCTTGAGGCAGTTGGCCGAACGCACCGTCAGTTCGAGATCGTCGATCGGACGCAGCAGCAGCGGGTCGACGCCACCGGTCGCCGGCTTCGCCGCACCGCGCTCGCGGTGGGTGAAGTCGCCGAACACCGACAGCTGGTCGGTGAGGATGTCGGCCGCTGTGCGGACGGCTTCCTCGGCGTCGATCGTGCCGTTCGTCTCGATGTCCAGCACCAGCTTGTCGAGGTCGGTGCGCTGCTCGACGCGCGCGGCTTCCACCGCGTACGCGACGCGACGGACCGGCGAGAAGCTCGCGTCCAGCATCAGGCGACCGATCGCACGCGTTTCCTCGTCCGGGCGACGGCGCGCGGCGGCCGGCTGGTAGCCGTAACCACGCTCGATCTTCAGGCGCATGTTCAGCGCCGTGTCCTTCGTGAGGTGCGCGACGACGTGGTCGGGATTGATGATCTCGACGTTGTGGTCGGTGCGGATGTCGCCGGCGGTGATGACGCCCGGGCCGGACTTGTTGAGCGACAGCATCGCGCTGTCGCCCGTGTGCATGCGAATCGCGACGTCCTTGAGGTTCAGCAGAACCTCGAGCACATCCTCCTCGAGGCCTTCGACCGTGGTGTACTCGTGGAGCACGCCATCGATCTCCACCTCGGTGATTGCAAACCCGGGGATCGACGAAAGCAGGACGCGGCGCAGCGCATTGCCGAGGGTGTGGCCGTAGCCGCGCTCGAGCGGCTCGATCACGACCTTGGCGCGATTGCCGGTCAGGCGCTCGATCTGGGGACCACGCGGGCGCAATACCTGGTTGGCGGTAACCGTCATGTTGTGGCTTCTCCTGGGGGCCGACGTCGTCACGCCGGCCCGGATGAAATTACTTCGAGTACAGCTCGACGATCAGCGCTTCGTTGATATCCGCCGGCAGGTCCGCACGGTCGGGAACCGACTTGAACACGCCCGCGAACTTCTTCGCGTCGACCTCGATCCACGACGGCGACAGGTCCATCTGCTGGGCGACCGTGAGGGCCTCCTGCACGCGGAGCTGCTTCTGGGCGCGCTCGGCGAGCGCGATCGCGTCGCCGGCCTTCACCTGGTACGACGGCAGATTGACGATCTTGCCGTTGACGGTGACGCCGCGATGGCTGACCAGCTGGCGGGCCGAGGCGCGGGTGACCGCGAAGCCCATCCGGTAGATCACGTTGTCGAGACGGGTCTCGAGCAGCTGCAGCAGGTTCTCGCCGGTGTTGCCCTTCCGGTTCGAAGCCTTCTTGTAGTAGTTGCGGAACTGACGCTCCAGCAGGCCGTAGATACGCTTGACCTTCTGCTTCTCGCGAAGCTGGGTGGCGTAGTCGGACAGCTTGCCCTTGCGGGCGGTGGCGCCGTGCTGGCCGGGCTTCTGCTCGAGCTTGCACTTCGAGTCGAGGGCGCGGGCCGGCGACTTCAGGCCGAGGTCGGCGCCTTCGCGGCGCGCGAGCTTACAGGTGGGACCGATATAGCGTGCCATGTCTTATTCCTCCTCAGACGCGGCGCTTCTTCGGCGGACGGCATCCGTTGTGCGGGATGGGCGTCACGTCGATGATGTTGAGGATCTTGTAGCCGACGTTGTTCAGCGAACGAACGGCCGATTCACGACCCGGACCCGGGCCCTTGATGCGCACTTCGAGCGCCTTGACGCCGTAGTCCAGCGCGGCACGGCCGGCCTTCTCGGCGGCGACCTGCGCGGCGAACGGGGTCGACTTGCGCGAGCCGCGGAAACCGGCGCCGCCCGAGGTCGCCCACGAGAGCGCGTTGCCCTGGCGGTCGGTGATCGTGATGATGGTGTTGTTGAACGAAGCGTGGACGTGGGCGATGCCGTCGGTGACGACGCGCTTGATCTTCTTCTTCGGAGCTTTCGCGGCAGGCTTGGCCATGTCGGTTCCTTACTTCTTGATGGCCTTGCGCGGACCCTTGCGGGTACGGGCATTGGTCCGGGTGCGCTGGCCGCGCAGCGGCAGGCCGCGGCGGTGACGGAGGCCGCGGTAGGAACCGAGGTCCATCAGGCGCTTGATGGCCATGCCGATCTCGCGGCGCAGGTCGCCCTCGACGACGAACTTGCCGACTTCGCCGCGCAGGCGCTCGACTTCCGGCTCGGACAGGTCGCGGATCTTGGTCGACGACGTGACGCCGGCCGACTGGCAGATCTGCTTGGAACGGGTACGGCCAATGCCGTAGATGCTCTGCAGCCCGACCCAGACATGCTTCTGGGCAGGCAGGTTGACACCCGCAATACGCGCCATGTGGCGATCTCCAAACTGGTGTGCGCCAGGCTCGCGCCCGGCGATTGAACTCTCGAGAAAAACCCGAAATCTGCGTGTCCCGATCTTCTTGAGCCGCAGCGGTGACCTGCTCCGACCCGGCATGGGGAGTGTGCCCATGCTCCGGCGAACGGACCCCGGCTGTACCGGGCACTGCGGCGAACCGCCCTGCCCGGCCCCGCGCACTCCTCAGGCGCGCGTATGGCCAAGGGCCCACCCGTGCGCGGGACTGCCGCCGGGTCGCCCATCTGCAGCCGTCGACGAGGTGTCGGCCGACTGCCTGGTGTTCTGTTTCGCCATCCTGGCCGGGATCCAAACCGGGCGGCCATCCTGGCCCATCGAGCGGCCACGGCCACTCAGCGCGCCATTATGCCAGCAATTCACCCGCCGTGCACCGGCGGGCCGGCAAGGCCTCAGCGGCCGCGGTTGCCACCGCGAAGGTTTGCCTTTTTCAGGAGGCTCTCGTACTGGTGGGACATCAGGTGCGCCTGAATCTGCGCGATGAAGTCCATGACGACCACCACGACGATCAGCAGCGAGGTGCCGCCGAAGTAGAACGACGTCCCGAGCTGGGTGCGCATGACTTCGGGCAGCAGGCAGACCAGCACCAGGTACACCGCACCGGCAGCCGTCAGCCGCGTCAGCACCCCGTCGATGTAGTCGGCGGTGCCGCGACCCGGACGGATGCCCGGAATCAGCGCCCCGGACTTCTTCAGGTTCTCCGCGGTTTCCTGCGAATTGAAGACGAGGGCCGTGTAGAAGAAGGCGAAGCCAATGATCAGCGCCGCGTACAGGATCATGTGCAGCGGCTCGCCCGGCGACAGCATCTGGCTGAGCTTGAGCAGCCACGACTGCGAGTTGTTCTGGCTGAACCACGTGGCCGCGGTCGCCGGGAACATCACGATGCTCGACGCGAAGATCGCCGGGATGACACCGGACATGTTGAGCTTCAGCGGCAGGAACGACGTCTGGTTCTGGTAGGCGTTGCGGCCGCCCTGCCGGCGCGCGTAGTTCACGGTGATCCGGCGCTGCCCGCGCTCGACGAACACCACGAAATACGTGAAGCCCAGGACCAGCGCGACCGTGATGAGCGCGGCGGGCGCGCCCATGTCGCCGTCGCGGATCTGGCCGAGCATGTTGATCAGCGCGCCGGGGATGCCCGCGACGATGCCCGCGAAAATCAGCAGCGAAATGCCGTTGCCGATGCCACGCTCGGTAATCTGCTCACCGAGCCACATGAGGAAGATGGTGCCCGCCGTCAGCGCGATGACCGCGGTGATGACGAAGCCCATGCCGCCGGCGTAGACCACCGGGGTGCCGCCGGGCGCGGTCGCGCCCTGCAGCCAGGTCGCGATTCCCCAAGCCTGGAACACGGCCAGCGGGATCGCGCCGAGGCGCGACCACTGGTTGATCTTGCGTCGACCCGATTCGCCTTCCTTCTGGATGGCCTTCAGGCTCGGCACGATCTGCGTCAACAGCTGGATGACGATCGACGACGAGATGTACGGGGCGACGTTCAGCGCGAACAGGCTCAGGCGGTGCAGTGCACCGCCCGAGAACATGTTGAACATGTCGACGATCGTCCCCTGGCGCTGGGCCATGAAGTCGACCATCGCCTGGGGATTAACGCCCGGGACCGGGACGTAACAGCCGATTCGATAGACGATCAGCGCCGCGACGACGAAAAGAAGTCGCTGGCGGAGCTCGGTGAACTTGCCGAGGCCGCCACCGAGGCCGGCCATCGAATTGCTGCTACGCGCCATCAGGCCCTTACTCCGAGAACGATCCGCCAGCGGCTTCGACCGCCGCCTTCGCGCCGGCCGTGGCCGACACGCCCTTGAGGGTGAAAGCCTTGGTGACGTCGCCCTTCTTCACCAGCTTCACCTTCTTCGCGTTCGGCGGCACGAGGCCGGCTTCCTTCAGCGAGGTGATGGTGATTTCGCCGGCTTCAAGACCCTCGAGCGCATACAGCAGCACCTCGACGGAGTCCTTCGCGGTCTTCGACCGGAAGCCGATCTTCGGCAGGCGGCGCTGCATCGGCATCTGACCGCCTTCGAAGCCGGCCTTGATCTTGCCCTTGCCCGAGCGCGCGAACGAGCCCTTATGGCCGCGGCCGCAGGTCTTGCCCAGGCCGGAACCGATACCGCGACCGACCCGCTTGGGTTCGGTACGCGCGCCCTCACCGGGCTGCAGAGTGTTGAGACGCATGGTCGATTACTCCTCGACGCGAACGAGGTAGTGAACCTTGTTGATCAGACCGCGTACCTGCGGGCTGTCCTTCAGTTCACGCACATCGTTGAGCTTGTTGAGACCCAGCGCGCGCACCGACAGACGATGAATCGACTGCGTGCCGCGAAGACCCTTGACCAGACGGACCTTGACGGTGCCGCCCTCGACTGCCTGGTCCTTAACCATGGACGAGGTCCTCCACCTTCTTGCCGCGCTTGGCCGCGATCTGCGACGGCGACCGGATGTCGGTCAGGCCGCGCATCGTGGCGCGCACGAGGTTGATCGGATTACGCGAACCGACGGCCTTCGCGAGAACGTTCTTGACGCCCGCCGCTTCCAGCACGGCGCGCATGGCGCCGCCGGCGATCACGCCGGTACCTTCCGACGCCGGCTGCATGAACACGCGCGCCGCGCCGTGGCCGGCCTTGACCGTGTGCCACAGGGTGCCGTTGTTCAGGTCGACGTTCGTCATCGACTTGCGTGCGTTCTCCATCGACTTCTGGATCGCGACCGGCACTTCGCGCGCCTTGCCGTAGCCGAAACCGACCTTGCCGTTGCCGTCGCCCACCACCGTCAGCGCGGTAAAGGTGAACTGGCGGCCGCCCTTGACGGTCTTGCTGACGCGGTTGACCGCGATCAGCTTCTCGACCATGCCATCGTCGACCTCTTCGCGGTTGCGATCACGATCGCGACCGCGGTTCTGACGCTCTTCTGCCATTTCGATTCTCTGGTAGTTGAAAGAAATTTGCGGCGTGGCCGCTTATGGTTTTGGGATGGAGCGGGCGCATCGACGGCGCGGGAATCCGCGCCGTCGCCCGGTGCTCAGCCGCACCGGCGGGTCGAACGGCAAGCCGTCCTCAGAACTGCAGGCCACCCTCGCGGGCGGCGTCGGCGAGCGCCTTGATGCGGCCGTGGTAGCGGTAGCCCGAGCGGTCGAACGCGACCTTCTCGATGCCGGCAGCCTTGGCCTTCTCGGCGATCACGCGACCGACCTTGGAGGCCGCATCGGCATTCTTGCCGTTCTTGAGGCCTTCGCTGACGTCGGCCTGGAGCGTGGACGCCGAAGCGAGCACCTTCGAGCCGTCGGCGCTGAACACCTGCGCGTATAGATGCTGGCCGGTGCGCAGCACCGACAGGCGCGGCACGCCGAGGTTGCGGATGTGCGAGCGCGTCGACTTGGCGCGGCGCAGGCGGGCGATTTTCTTAAGCATTGGTCTGGTCCTCGAAAGCTGAAGGAAGTGGATCTCTTTCGAGCGTCCGCACACGGATGCGCGGGCGCCCGCGAGGGATTCGCACTTAAGCCTTCTTGGCTTCCTTACGAATGATCACTTCGCCGGCGTACTTCACGCCCTTGCCCTTGTAGGGCTCCGGCGGACGGAAACCGCGAATCTTGGCGGCGACTTCGCCGACGCGCTGCTTGTCGGCGCCCTGCACCACGACTTCCGTCTGCGTCGGCGTCGTGATCGTGATGCCCTCCGGGGCGGGGAACACCACCGGGTGGGAGAAGCCCAGCGACAGGTTCAGGTCCTTGCCCTGCATCGAGGCGCGATAACCGACGCCGACGAGCTCGAGCTTCTTCTCGAAACCTTCGGAGACGCCCTTCACCATGTTGGCGAGGATCGCGCGCAGCGTGCCGGTCAGCGGGATGAGCGCGGCGTCTTCCGTCGTGAAGAGGGCGGTGCCCTCCTCGACCTTGACGTCGATCGCAGCCGGCTTCGGCACCGACAACGTGCCCTTCGGGCCCTTGGCACTGATGGAACCGGCCTGGACGTTCAGCTCGACGCCCTTCGGGAGGGCGACCGGCTTCTTGGCAACTCGGGACATGTCTGTTCCTCCCTTAGGCCACGAAGCACAGGACTTCGCCGCCGACGCCCTGCTGGCGCGCCTGCGAGTCGGTCATGATGCCCTTCGAGGTGGAGATGATGGCGACGCCGAGGCCATTGAGGACCTTCGGCAGCTCCGTCTTGCCACGGTACTGGCGGCGGCCCGAGCGCGAGAAGCGGTCGAGGCGCTCGATGACCGGGCGGCCTTCGTAGTACTTCAGCGCGATTTCGAGCTGGGTCTTGCCCGGGCCCGCTTCGGCGGTACGGAAGTCGAGGATGTAGCCCTCGGCCTTCAGGACGCCGGCGATCGCGACCTTGATCTTCGACGACGGCATGGTCACCGTCTGCTTCCGAACAGCGGCCGCATTCTTGATGCGGACCAGCATGTCGGCGATGGGATCAGTCATGCTCATGAGAGTTTCCTTATGAGAAGCACCGATATCCGCGCGATTGCGAATTCAGTTGTGAGCCGCGGCAGGTGACCCCGCCGCGGTGAAGCGGACTATGTTACCAGCTCGCCTTGCGCAGGCCAGGAACGTCGCCGTTCATGGTTGCCTTGCGGAGCATGTTGCGGCCGAGGCCGAACTTGCGGTACACGCCACGCGGGCGGCCCGACAGTTCGCAACGGTTGCGCTGGCGGCTCGGGGAGGAGTCGCGCGGAAGCTTCTGCAGCTTCACGACCGCGTCCATCTTGTCCTCGTACGAGGCCGTCGTGCTCGCGATGATCTTCTTGAGCTCGTCCCGCTTGGCGCCGTGGCGCTTCGCGAGCTTCGCGCGCTTGACCTCGCGGTTGATCATGGAAGTCTTAGCCATTGTTCAATCCTGAGTGTCAGTTGCGGAACGGGAAGCGGAACGCTTCGAGGAGCGCACGCGCCTCGGCATCGGTCTTCGCGGTCGTGGTGATCGCGATGTCCATGCCGCGGAGGGCGTCGACCTGGTCGAAGTCGATTTCCGGGAAGATGATCTGTTCCTTGACGCCCATGTTGTAGTTGCCACGGCCGTCGAACGACTTGCCCGACACGCCGCGGAAGTCGCGGACGCGCGGCAGCGAGATGTTGATCAGGCGGTCGAAGAACTCGAACATCTTCGCGCGGCGCAGGGTGACCTTCGCGCCGATCGGCCAGCCGTCACGGATCTTGAAGGACGCGACGGAAACGCGGCTCTTCGTGACGATCGGCTTCTGGCCGGCGACCTTGGTCATGTCGGCGACCGCGTTCTCCAGCACCTTCTTGTTGGTGGCGGCTTCGCCCACGCCCATGTTCAGCGTGATCTTGACCAGGCGCGGCACTTCCATGACGTTCTTGTAGCCGAACTTCTGGATGAGCTGCGGGACGACTTCGTCCTTGTAGAACTTCTCGAGACGGGTGGTCATTTCTGCATTCCTCAGGCGTCAACCGCCTCACCGCTGGAGCGGAACACACGCAGTTTGCGTCCATCCTCCAGCACCTTGAAAGCAATGCGCTCACCCTTGCCGCTGGCCGGGTTGAAGAGCATCACGTTGGACGCGTGGATCGGCGCCTCGCGCTCGATCACGCCACCGGGCTGGCCCGCCTGCGGGTTCGGCTTGGTGTGGCGCTTCACGACGTTGATGTTGGACACGACGACCTTGTCGCCCAGCACGCGGACGACTTCGCCCTGCTTGCCCTTGTCCTTGCCCGCGGTCACGACGACGCGGTCACCCTTGCGGATACGGTTCATGTTCTTCCTCCGCTCAGAGCACTTCAGGGGCGAGCGACACGATCTTCATGAACTTCTCGGTACGCAGCTCGCGCGTGACCGGTCCGAAGATGCGGGTGCCGATCGGCTCCTGCTTGTTGTTGAGAAGCACGGCCGCGTTACCGTCGAAACGGATCAGCGAGCCGTCCGGGCGACGGACGCCCTTGCGGGTGCGGACGACGACGGCGTCGTAGACGTCGCCCTTCTTCACCTTGCCGCGCGGAATGGCGTCCTTGACGGACACCTTGATGATGTCACCGATGCCGGCGTAACGGCGCTTCGAGCCGCCCAGCACCTTGATGCACATCACTTCCTTCGCGCCGGAGTTATCGGCCACGTCGAGGTAGCTCTGCATCTGGATCATGTTTCGCTCTCCTCTTAACCGGCCGCGCGGGTGACGATCTGCACCACGCGCCAGTTCTTGGTCTTCGACATCGGCGCGCATTCCTGCACGCGGACGACGTCGCCCTCATTGCACGAATTGTCGGCGTCGTGGGCGTGCAGCTTGGTGGAGCGGCGGATGTACTTGCCGTACAGCGCGTGCTTCACCTGGCGCTCGACCAGGATGGTGACGGTCTTGTCCATCTTGTTGCTGAGGACGCGACCTTCGACCGTGCGAATCGCCTTCTCTGTGTTGTTGTCGGTCATGGCGGGTCCTTACTTCTGGTTCTGGCCCAGCAGCGTCTTCGTGCGAGCGATCTCGCGACGGACGCGGCGGACTTCGTGGCTCTTGGCGAGCTGGCCGGTGGCCTGCTGCATGCGGAGCGCGAAACGCTCCTTGTGCAGGTCGGTCAGGTGGCTGTTCAGCTCGTCGGCCGACTTCGTGCGGAGTTCCTTGAGGTCCATTAGCGCACCGTCCGGGTAACGAAGGTGGTGGTGACGGAGAGCTTCGCGGAAGCGAGACGGAAGGCCTCGCGGGCCACTTCCTCGCTGACGCCCTCGATCTCGTAGATCATGCGGCCGGGCTGGATCTGGGCGACCCAGTACTCGACGTTGCCCTTGCCGGAGCCCATTCGGACTTCGATCGGCTTCTGCGTGATCGGCTTGTCGGGGAACACGCGGATCCACATCTTGCCGCCACGCTTGACGTAACGGCTGATCGCGCGACGGGCCGACTCGATCTGGCGCGCGGTGAGCTGGCCGTGGGCGGTCGCCTTGAGGCCGAACTCGCCGAACGAGACAGCGTTGCCGCTCCACGCGAGGCCGTCGTTGCGGCCCTTGTGCATCTTGCGGAATTTGGTTCGCTTGGGTTGCAGCATGGCGGATTACCTCTGCTCGCGGCCGCGACGATCGTTACGATCGCCACGGTCACCGCGGTCGGAGCGCTCGCCGCGCGGCGACGAGTTCTCTTCCGGCTTTTCCTGGCCGACCTGGGCGAAGTCGAAGATCTCGCCCTTGTAGATCCAGGTCTTGATTCCGATGATCCCGTACGTGGTCTTCGCCTCGGCGAAGCCGTAGTCGATATCGGCGCGAAGGGTGTGAAGCGGCACGCGGCCTTCGCGGTACCACTCCGAACGGGCGATTTCCGCACCGTTGAGGCGGCCGGCGACATTGACCTTGATGCCCAGCGCGCCGAGGCGCATCGCGTTGCCGACCGCACGCTTCATCGCGCGGCGGAACATGATGCGGCGCTCGAGCTGCTGCGCGATCGACTCGGCGACCAGCTGCGCGTCGAGCTCGGGCTTGCGGACCTCGGAGACGTTGATGTGCGCCGGAACGCCCATCACCGCGCTGACCTCGCGGCGCAGCTTCTCGATGTCCTCGCCACGCTTGCCGATCACCACGCCCGGGCGGGCGGTGTGGATCGTGACGCGCGCGTTGTTGGCCGGACGCTCGATGAGGATCTTCGAGATGCCCGCGGCGGCCAGCTTCTTGCGGAGCAGCTCACGGACGCGAAGATCGGCGGTCAGGTAGCTGCCGTACGTCTTCTTGTTGGCGAACCACTTCGAGTTCCAGTCCTTGGCAATGCCCAGGCGGATACCGGTGGGATGAACTTTATGACCCATTAGTCTGCTCCGCCTTACTTGCCTGCGCCCACGACCACAGTGATGTGGCTGGTGCGCTTGAGGATGCGGGTGCCGCGGCCCTTGGCCCGCGCCATGAAGCGCTTCAGCGTCGGACCTTCGTCGACCATGATGGTCTTGACGCGCAGGTCGTCGGCATCGGCACCCAGGTTGTTTTCGGCGTTCGACGCGGCGGAGAACACGACCTTGTAGATCATGTGCGCCACTTTCTTGTCCGAGAACTTGAGCAGGTTGAGGGCACGCTCGACGGGAAGGCCGCGGACCTGGTCGGCGACCAGGCGGGCCTTCTGCGGGGAGATGCGCGCGGTGCGCAGGATGGCTTTCGCTTCCATGGTCATCTCCTTACTTCGACTTCTTGTCGGCCACGTGACCCTTGAACGTCCGGGTCATGGCGAACTCGCCGAGCTTGTGACCGACCATGTTCTCGTTGATGAGAACCGGGATGTGGTTCTTCCCGTTATGGACGGCGATCGTGAACCCGATCATTTCCGGCAGGATCGTCGAGCGACGCGACCAGGTCTTGATCGGCTTCTTGTTGTTGCCGGCCGTTTCCACCTTCTTGACCAGGTGATGGTCGGTGAAAGGGCCCTTCTTGAGTGAACGTGGCATGGCCGATTAGCTCCTGCGATCGCGAACGATGAACTGCTGCGTCCGCTTGTTCTTGCGGGTCTTGTAACCCTTGGTCGGGACGCCCCAAGGGGTGACCGGGTGCGGATTGCCCTGGCCAGCCTTGGCCTCACCACCGCCGTGCGGATGGTCGACCGGGTTCATGGCGGCGCCACGGACGGTCGGGCGGACACCGCGCCAGCGCTTCGCACCGGCCTTGCCCAGCTTCTCGAGGTTGTGCTCGTCGTTGCCGACTTCGCCGATCGTCGCGCAGCACTCGGCCGGCACCTTACGCATCTCGCCGGAACGCAGGCGGAGCGTGGCGTAGCCCTGCTCGCGGGCGACCAGCTGCACGCCGGCGCCTGCGGCGCGGGCGATCTGCGCACCCTTGCCCGGCTTCATCTCGATGCAATGCACCGTGGAGCCGACCGGGATGTTGGTCAGCGGCAGCGTGTTGCCGACGCGGATCGGGGCGTCACGGCCCGCGATCACCTGATCGCCCTGGGACAGACCCTTCGGCGCGATGATGTAGCGACGCTCGCCATCGACGTAGCACAGCAGCGCGATGTGCGCGGTGCGGTTCGGGTCGTACTCGATCCGCTCGACGCGGGCGGGAATACCGACCTTGTCGCGCTTGAAGTCGATGATGCGGTAGTGCTGCTTGTGGCCACCGCCGACGTGACGCGTCGTGATGCGGCCGTGGTGGTTGCGGCCACCGGACTTGCCCTGCTTCTCCACGAGGCCCTGGTAGGGGTCGCCCTTGTGGAGGCCAGGGGTCACCACGCGGACCGCACTACGGCGGCCGGGCGAGGTGGGCTTGAAGGTCATCAATGCCATGTGTGTTTCCTCAGGCCGTGGCCATCACGTCGATCGACTGGCCTTCGGCCAGCGTCACGTACGCCTTGCGCCAATCGGCGCGGCGGCCCATGCGGAACTTGAAGGCCTTGTTCTTGCCCTTCACGTTCACGACGTTCACCGCACGGACGTTGACGCCGAAGATCTTCTCGACGGCTTCCTTGATCTCGAGCTTGTTGGCTTCCGTGGAGACCTCGAACACGTACTGGTTCGAGACTTCCTGCAGACGAGCCGTCTTCTCGGAGATGCGCGGTGCGCGGATGATGCTGTAGAGCTTGGCGTCGTTCATGCCAGCCACTCCTCGATCTTCTTGACCGCGTCGGCCGTGAACACGACCGAGTCGGCGCCGACGAGCGTCACCGGGTCGAGACCCTGGACATCGCGGACTTCGACGTACGGCAGGTTGCGCGCCGACAGGTACAGGTTCTCCGTCGCGTCCTCGGTGACGAGGAGCGGACGGCGGCCGGTGCCGAGATCCTTGAGCTTGGTGATCAGGCCCTTGGTCTTCGGCGCGTCGAGCTCGAGCGCCTCCACGACCGACAGGCGGCCCTGGCGGTTCAGCTCGGAAAGGATCGACGCCATCGCGGCGCGATACATCTTGCGGTTGACCTTCTGCGCGAAGCTGCGCGGCTTGGCCGCGAAGGTCACGCCGCCGCCGACGAAGATCGGAGCGGTCAGGGCGCCGTGGCGTGCACCGCCGCCCTTCTGCTTCTTCGACTTCTTGGTGGTGCCGTTCACTTCCGAGCGCGTCTTCTGCGCCTTGGTGCCCGAGCGCCCCGCATTGCGGTAGGCGACGACGACCTGGTGGACCAGGTCTTCGCTGAAATCACGACCGAACACGGCGTCGGAAACCGAGACCGTCTTGTCGCTGTTGTTGATGGCGAGTTCCATCGTGTTCTCCTTAGCCCTTCGTCGTCGGGCGGACGATGACGTCGCCACCCGGCGCACCGGGGATCGCGCCCTTGACCGCGATCAGGCCGCGCTCGGCGTCCACGCGGACGACCTCGAGGCCCTGGATCGACTTGGTCTCGTCACCCATGTGGCCCGACATCTTCTTGCCCGGGAACACGCGGCCCGGCGTCTGGCGCTGGCCGATCGAGCCCGGCGAGCGGTGCGAGAGCGAGTTACCGTGGGTGGCGTCACCCATCGTGAAGTTCCAGCGCTTGATCGTGCCCTGGAAGCCCTTGCCCTTGCTGATGCCCTGGACGTCGACGATCTGGCCCGGCGCAAAGATGTCGGCCTTGATCTCGCCGCCGACTTCGAAGCCGCCGATCTGGTCGTTCTCGACGCGCAGTTCCCACAGGCCGCGGCCCGCGTCGACCTTCGCCTTGGCGAGGTGACCGGCTTCCGGCTTGGTCAGCAGCGACGCGCGACGCACGCCCACGGTGACCTGCACGGCGCTGTAGCCGTCGGTTTCCGGGGTCTTGATCTGGGTGATGCGGTTCGGCGTCGCTTCGATCAGCGTCACCGGAACGGACTTGCCGTCTTCGAGGAAGACGCGGCTCATGCCGGCCTTGCGACCGACAATGCCCAACGAATACTTCTTCGCGGTCATGGTGGGAGGCCTCAGGTCAGCTTGATCTGGACGTCAACGCCAGCCGCGAGCTCGAGCTTCATGAGCGCGTCCACGGTCTTGTCGTTGGGGTCGACGATATCGAGCACGCGCTTGTGCGTGCGGGTCTCGTACTGGTCACGCGCATCCTTGTCGGCATGCGGGGAGACGAGGATGGTGTAGCGCTCGATCTTGGTCGGCAGCGGGATCGGGCCGCGCACTTGCGCGCCGGTCCGCTTGGCCGTCTCGACGATCTCGCTGGCCGAGCGGTCGATCAGTCGATGATCGTACGCCTTCAGCCGGATTCGGATCTTCTGGTCCGCCATGACGGTATTCCTTGAGTAAAGAGCGACGGATACGGCGGCTTCATGCGCCGGACCCCACGATGGCTGCGAATCCCGCCGCACCGGCCGGTTTCCGCCAAAAAACAAGGCAGGCCGGTTTCCCGACCCGCCAGACAGTTAGTTCGAGACGCGTGAAGCACGACGACGCGCAGCGAGCTGCGGCCGGTGCGACACACGACGGTTCCCTGTCCGACGAATACGAGTGGCGTCCTGCCCCTCATTTCGCTGTCGTTCCCCACCCGAGGGCAGGGGAACGTGATTCTAACGGGTATGCGAAGGCCGCGTAAAGAGGCTTTCCGCCAAACGGCAGCGAGGCCGAGGGCCGCCTGCCGCTTGGACGCCGGAATACCTGCCCGGCGTCTACCGCGCCATCCGGCCGTGGGGCCGGATGGACGACGGATGCCGCCCGGACGCGGGTCCGGGCGGCCGCTCCTTACTTGATGATCTTCGCCACGACGCCGGCGCCGACGGTACGGCCGCCTTCGCGGATCGCGAAGCGCAGGCCCTCG
>NZ_BAAGAB020000025.1:0-35109 GCF_047159895.1 Lysobacter xanthus | reverse complement strand
GCTCGCGATCGGCTCGCCCGGCGTGCTGGCTCGCATGGCCGGCGGCTGGTCCGTCGCGGCCACGCTCGGCCTGCTCTCGGCGCTGCTCGTGCTCGCCTTGCTGGGGAGCCTGCTCGCCCACCAGCGCGACCGCGTGCGTGCGCGCCTGCGCGCCGCCAGCGGCCACCTGCTCACGCTGGCCGAGAAGAGCCCGGGCCTCGTGGCGACGTTCGACCGCGAGCTCCGCCATCGCCACGTCAACGATGCCTACGCGCGATGGACGGGCGTGGCGCGCGATCGACTGCTCGGTCTGCCGTTGTCCGAGGCGCTCGGCGTCGACGTCGACCGTGCGCTCGCGACCAGCGCCGCGCGCGCGATGGCCGGTGCCTCGCAGCAGTTGCAGGTGGAGCAGGGCGACCGGCTCCTCGACGCGCGCCTGGAGCCGTATTTCGGCTTGGACGGCGCGATCGCCGGCTTCCACCTGCTCGCCGAGGACGTCACCTGGCGGCGGCAGGGCGAGCGCGACCTGCGTGCGATGGTGGATGCCTCACCGGAGCCGACCCTCGTGCTCGACGAGGACGGCCGCATCCGCCTGCACAACGCGGCCGCGGCCGAAGCGCTCGACGCGGCGGACCGGCTGCTCGGCACGCCGCTCACGGCGTGGCTGCTCGAAACCGACCGCGGCGCCGACGAGGCGGGCATGCGCGCGCGCCGCAGCGACGGCAGCACGTTCCCGATCGAACTCCGCCTCGGCTCCATGCCGGGCGAACACGGCGGCCGGGCGATGGTCACGCTGCGCGACCTCAGCCGCACGCGCGCGCTCGAAGCCGCGGCGCGCGCCGCGCGCGAGCAGGCGCAGGCCACGCTCGATTCGATCAGCGATGCGCTCGTCGTGGTCGATCCCGCCGGCATCGTCACCGGCTTCAATCCCGCGGCGGCCGAGCTGACGGGCTGGAGCGACGCCGACGCGGTCGGTCGCGAACTGGACGAAGTGGTCCGGCTCGTCGAGCCGACGCGCGGCCTGGCGCAGGCCTCGGTGCTGCGCACGGTTCTGCGCACCGGCAAGCCGTCGCGCGCGGAGGGGGAACTGGAACTGGTGCGGCGCGACGGCGGGCGCCGCCCGGTCGAGGAATCGGCCTCGCCGCTGCACGACGCTACGGGCCGCGCGATCGGCGCCGTGCTCCTGGTGCGCGACGTCAGCCAGGCGCGCGAGCAGGCGCTGGCGCTGACGCACATGGCGCAGCACGACGCACTCACGGGGCTGCCGAACCGCGTGCTGTTCCAGGACCGTCTCACCCAGGCGCTGGCGCAGGTCGCGCGCGGCAACCGCGGCGCGGTGCTCTACATCGACCTCGACAAGTTCAAGCCGATCAACGACACGCTCGGGCATCCGGTGGGCGACAAGGTGCTGCAGGAAGTCGCGCAGCGCCTGCGTGACTGCGTGCGCGAGGACGACACCGTGAGCCGCCAGGGCGGCGACGAGTTCGTGCTGCTGCTGCAGCGCCTCGCCGATCCGCGCGACGCCGCGCGCGTCGCCGAAAAGCTGATCCGCTCGGTCGAGCAGCCGATCCTCGTCGACGGGCAGGAGCTGCGTGTCGGCGCCAGCGTCGGCATCTCGCTGTTCCCGCAGGATTCGCGCGAGGCGCGCAGCCTGATGAAGCAGGCCGACACCGCGCTCTACCACGTCAAGCAGACCGGCCGCGGCCGTTTCAGCTATTTCACCGACGTCATGGGCGAGAGCGCGGAGACCCGCATCCGCACCGAGCACGACCTGCGCCTCGCGCTCGCGCACGGCGACTTCGTGCTCGATTACCAGCCCGTCGCCGGCGCGCGCGGCGGCTGGCGCTCGATCGAGGCGCTGCTCCGCTGGCGCCGCGAGGACGGCGTGGTGACGCCCGACCACTTCCTGGACGTCGCGGAGGAAACCGGCCTGATCGTGCAGATCGACGAATGGGTCGTGGGCGAGGCCTGCCGGCAGGCAAAGGCCTGGCAACGGGCCGGCGGCGCGCTGCTGCCGGTGTCGGTGAACGTCTCCCTCGCGCGCTTCGACCCCGACGCCCTCGTGGCCCGCGTCCGCGCCGCGCTCGCGGCGTCCGGGCTCGACGCGCAGTGGCTCGAGCTCGAGTTCCGCGGCACGCCGCTCTTCGCGCAAGGCAGCCGCGGCCAGGCGATGGTGGCCGGGCTGCGGGCCATGGGCGTGCGCGTAGCCGTCGACGACATCGGCAGCGGGCAGGTGAGCGTCGAGGACCTGGCCGACCATGCCGTCGACGCGCTCAAGCTCGACCTCGCGATCGTGGGACGTCTGCCCGATGACGACCGGGCGCGACGCATCGCACGTGCCATCTGCCACATGGGCTCCGCGCTCGGCTATCCCGTGGTGGCCAAGGGCGTGGAATCCGAGGCCCACCGCGACCTGCTCGTGGCCTGGGGCTGCGCCGGGCTGCAGGGCGCGCTCTACAGCCCGCCACTGGACGCGACGCAGGTGGCGGCGTTCGTCGGGCTCGCGCCGGGCCCGCTGGCGCGGCGCGCCTGAACCCGTTGCACAGGCGTCCCGCGTTCGGCACGCGGGCGCCGTAAAATGGCGGACTTTCCGCACGCGTGCCCGCCGTGTCCGCCCACACCAAAGCCTTCGCGCCCAGCGCGCCCGTGGTCATCCGCCAGGACGACCTGATCCAGTCCGTCGCCGACGCGCTGCAGTACATCAGCTACTACCACCCGGTCGACTACATCAAGGCACTGAGCGCAGCGTACGAGCGCGAGCAGTCGCCGGCCGCGCGCGATGCGATGGCGCAGATCCTCATCAACTCGCGCATGTGCGCCGAAGGCCGCCGGCCGATCTGCCAGGACACCGGCATCGTCACCGTCTTCCTCGATGTCGGCATGGACGTGCGCTGGGACGGCGCGACGATGTCGGTCGAGGACATGGTCAACGAAGGCGTGCGCCGCGCTTATCTCAACCCGGACAACGTGCTGCGTGCATCGGTACTCGCCGACCCCGCAGGCAAGCGCCCGAACACCCGCGACAACACGCCGGCGGTGATCCACACGAAGCTCGTGCCCGGCAACACCGTGCACGTCACCGTGGCCGCGAAGGGCGGCGGTTCCGAAGCGAAGTCGAAGTTCGCGATGCTCAACCCGTCCGATTCGATCGTCGACTGGGTGCTGAAGACCGTGCCGACGATGGGCGCGGGCTGGTGCCCGCCCGGGATGCTCGGCATCGGGATCGGCGGCACCGCCGAGAAGGCGATGCAGCTCGCCAAGGAAGTGCTGATGGAGCCGGTCGACATCCAGGACCTCGTCGCACGCGGCCCGTCGAACCGCATCGAGGAACTTCGGCTGGAGCTCTACGACAAGGTCAACGCGCTCGGCATCGGCGCGCAGGGCCTCGGCGGCCTGACCACGGTGCTCGACGTCAAGATCAAGGATTACCCGACGCACGCGGCGAACCTGCCGGTCGCGATCATCCCGAACTGCGCCGCCACGCGGCATGCGCATTTCACCCTCGACGGCAGCGGTGCGGTGCAGCTGGATCCGCCGTCGTTGGAGGATTGGCCGAAGCTCACCTACGACGCAAGCGCCGGCCGCCGCGTGGACCTCGACACGGTCACGCGCGAGGACGTCGCGAACTGGAAGCCCGGCGAAGTGCTGCTGCTCAACGGAAGGCTGCTGACCGGCCGCGATGCGGCGCACAAGCGCATGGTCGACATGCTCAACCGCGGCGAGACGCTTCCGGTCAGCCTCGCGGGACGCTTCATCTACTACGTCGGCCCCGTCGATCCGGTGCGCGACGAAGTCGTCGGCCCCGCGGGTCCGACCACCGCCACGCGGATGGACAAGTTCACGGACCAGGTGCTGGAGCAGACCGGCCTGCTCGGCATGGTCGGCAAGGCCGAGCGCGGGCCGGTCGCCATTGAAGCCATTCGCAAGCACAGGTCGGCCTACCTGATGGCGGTCGGCGGCGCGGCCTACCTCGTTTCGAAGGCGATCAAGGCCTCGCGCGTCGTCGCGTTCGAGGACCTCGGCATGGAGGCCATCTACGAATTCACCGTGCAGGACATGCCGGTGACCGTGGCCGTGGACTCGCAGGGCACGTCGGTGCACGAGACCGGACCGCGCGAATGGAAGGCCCGCATCGGCGGAATCCCGGTGGTGGTCGCCTAGTGGAACGTCTCCAGGGCGAAGGTTTTTCGATCACGGTCGATCCGCGCGAGGGATTCCTGCGGCTCTACGTCGCGGGCGACGACTCCCTGGAGGTGTCGCTGGGCATGTGGCGGATGGCCCGCGGCCAGTGCGAGCGCTTCCACGCGCGACGCCTGATGCTGGTCGAGGACCTCGCCGGCAACGTGCCGGTGGAAGAGGCCGAGCGCGTCGTCGAGGAGATTTCGCGCCTGGGTTTCGCCGACACCAAGATCGCGTTCGTCGACCTGCGCGGCGACCCGCACAACGACGAGCATGCCGAGACGCTCGCGCTCGAGGGCGGCCTCGAGATCCACGTCTTCACCGACGAGACCTCGGCACGGCTGTGGCTGCTCTACGGCGATTCCGGGACTACAGCCTCGCCGCGAGGGCGCTGAGCAGCGCCTGCGTCGCGGGCGTGGCGAGGTGGTCCGCGGCGAGCCGTTCGAGCGCCGCGAGGTTGGTGTCTGTCACGTCGTCGAGGTCGTCGAGCCCGAGAGTGAGCGGTGCCTGCAGGCGGAAGTAACCGTCGCCCACGACGTGGCGCGCGATGTAGTCCACCGACTCGGCATTGCCGTCGAACAGCACGTCGATGATGGGGATCGCCCATTCGAGGGCACCCCATTCGCGCGCGGAGCGCAGGTCGATCGGACGCGTGCGCTCGCCGCTGCCCACCGACACCACCACGAGGTCGCGCGTGCAGTCCACCGACGCGTCCTTGCGCAGCGCCTCCGCGATCGCGCAGGCCGTCGGATTGTTGGCCACCACGCCGCCGTCGATCAGCGCGCAGTCGCGACCTTCCACGCGCAGCGGATGCGCGGGAAAGTAGGTCGGCGCGGCGCTCGTCGCGCGGCACACGTCGCGCACGCGCAGGTCGGCGTGCTCCGGCTTGAAGCTCTTGAAGATGACCGGGCTGCGACTGATCGTGTCGTAGCTCGGCACCAGCGTCGGCACCCGGCAGTCGCCGAGGCGCGCATCGCCGAAGACGTCGGCAAGCACCGCTTCGAGGCCGCGCCCGTCGTAGCGTGGCGCGGACGGCCCGTCGCGGAAGAAGCGCCCGGCGCGCGACCACAGGCGCCGCGCCATGCCCGGAAAGATCTCGTGCCGGCGCGAGCTGTACAGCGCGGCCAGCGCATCGGGCGGATGGCCGAGAGCAAGCCCGACCGCGATCAGCCCGCCGGTGGACGTACCGGCGAGCAGGTCGAAACTGCCGGGGATCTGCGCGCGCCCCGCAGTGGCCAGCGCGCGATCGACACCCGCGAGCCAGCGTGCCGTCACGATCCCGCGGATGCCGCCGCCGTCCAGCGACAGGATGCGTCGAAGCTTCATGGGCCGTCCTCCTTGAGGGCACTGTGCGCGCCGCGTCGCAGGCGGTGCGAGCGTCAGATCAGGTTTTCGTCGTTGTGGGCGGCACGCTGCGCGTCGACCTGCGCGTCGAGTTCGTGGCTCACCGAGGTGTCGCCGCAGGCGGTGGATTCGGTGCGCTCGCCGTCGGTCAGGTCGACGCCGAGGCGATGTGCGAGCACCGGCGGCAACGGCGCGGTGAACGCGTACTGCACGGCGCGCGGCCCGTCGATGCCGGCGGCCTCGAAGGCCGCCTTGGCGGCGCGCAGGCATTCGCTGCGCACCTTGCGCATGTCGCTGGCCGTCTGGTCGACCCAGCCGCGATAGGTGACCTGGATGCCGCCGCTCTGGTAGCCGTCGCAGGCGGCGGACGGTGCCGGGTCGGCGAGCACGCCGTCCACGCCCGCCATCGCCGCCACGCCGGCCTCCTGCGCCTCGCGGATCGACTCGCCCGCGTCGATCACCATCGCGAATTCGAAGCGGCGGGTCGGGTTCTGCGAGTAGTTGCTCACCACCGACTTGAACACCAGCGCGTTCGGCAGTGCGACCTGCACGCCGTCGAGCGTCATCAGCACCGTCGATCGCGAGGTCAGCGCGACCACCTTGCCCTCGTACCGGTCGACCAGGAGGTGGTCGCCCGGACGGAAGCCCCGGCGCAGGCTCAGCAGGATGCCGGCGACGTAGTTCTCCGCGATGTCCCGGAACGCGAAGCCGAGCGCGATGCCCGCGACGCCTGCCGAGCCGAGCAGGGCGCCGACCACCGCCGTGGCCTCCAGCAGGTCGAGCGCGACGAGCAGGCCGAGCAGCAGGAACGCCCAGTTCACCAGTCGGGCGATGAGCGCGTCGATGTAGGGGTTCTTGGCGGAAAAGCGCGAGAGGTGGATGCGCCGGCTCACCGCGCGACCGATCCAGCCGGACAGCAGCACGATCACGGCCGCGACGAGCAGCAGCGGCAACCGCGCGACGAGCCCGATCAGCTTGCCGTAGACCTGCTCGAGCGCCAGGCGCAGCCGCGTGCCGACGTCGCCGGCGATGCGCAGGCGGTTGTCGACCGATGCCGCGCCCGGCTGCTGCGCGGCGATCTGCTCGGCATGCGCGCGGGCGCGGCCGTCGTTGACCGAGCCTTCCAGGCGGACGACGCCGCCTGCGACGGTGACCGTGACCTGGCCGAAGCCGGGGACGCTGCGCAGGCGACGGGCGACGTCCCGCGCGAGCGCGGTATCGGCCGGGCCCGCCGGCACGACCGCCGGCAGCGCCGATCTGGCGGATCCGGCGGCACGCGCCAGCGTCACGGCGTCCTGCGCCGGAGCGGTATCGGGGAACAGCGCGAGGAGCAGCGCGAGCAGCAGGCCCGCCAGACAGCGATGGATCGGCACCGGTTTCCTCTACAGCTGGGACTTGATCGGCAACAGGATGTGCTCGGAAAGCTTCTCCGTCCACGGCCGATGGCGCCACATCTCGTAGGTGTAGGGCTTGGTGCGCTTGAGGTCGTTTTCGAACGTCGCGGTCATCTGCTCGGCGAAACCGCGGTGGTAGACGTTGAGGCTCGCCTCGTCGTTGAGCCGGAACGACCGGATGTCGAAGTTCGTCGACCCGAACGAGACCATGAAGCCGTCCACGACCAGCAGCTTCACGTGCAGCATCGTGGGCTGGTACAGGTGGATCTCCACGCCCGCATGCAGCAGGCGTCCCCATTCGCGCTTGGACGCGATCCGCACGGTCTCGGAGTCGATGTGCGGGCCGGGCAGGATCATCCGCACCCGCACGCCGCGCTGGCGCGCCGCCAGCAGCGCCTTGGTCACCAGCTCGTCGGGCACGAAGTACGAGGCCTCGAGGTCGATGGTGTGCTCGGCCGCGGCGATCGCCAGCAGGTACATCAGGTGCATGCTCTCGCTGCCGCCGGCGGGCGAGGCGATGAACATGTGCGCGTCCATGTCTCCCGCAGCCTGCTGCGGCGGGAAGTACTTCGCGCCGTTGAGCACGGTGCCCGTCGTCTTGATCCAGTTGTCGTTGAATGCGGCCTGCACCTGCGCGACGACCGGGCCCTCGATGCGGAAGTGCATGTCGCGCCAGTGGTCGGGATCCTGGGCGTTGCCCAGCCACTGGTCGGCGATGCCGACGCCGCCGGTGAAGGCGATGCGGCCGTCGATCACCAGCAGCTTCCGGTGCGTCCGGTTGTTCATGCGGCCGAGGTTGTACCAGTGCAGCGGGCGATAGCGCTGCACGCTGACGCCCGCGTCCTCCATCCGCTGGATGAGCGACTGGTCCATCTTGATGCTGCCGGCCCAGTCGATCGTCACCGTGACCCGCACGCCGGCCTTCGCCTGGTCGGCGAGTGCCTGCGTGATCTCGTCGGCGATGGCACCGGACCAGTAGATGTAGGTCTCGAAGGTGATGGTCTCCTTCGCGCCGCGGATCGCCTCGAGCATCGCGGGGAAGATTCGGTCGCCGTTGTCGAGCGCGGTGATCTTGTTGCCAGAGACGATCGACGGCCCGAGCATCACGCCCATTTCCCGCATGAACTGCGGGTCGGTCGTCGAATACGCGTGGACGATGCGGCGTTCGAGCTTCTTCTCGGGCGTCGAGAAGTTCATCGCAACGACCACGACGAACAGCGTGGCCAGCGCCGTGAGGGCGATAGTCCAGATCATCCGGCGGCGGCTCCAGTTCAGGCGGAACTTCATGTCCAAGCGACTGTGGCGATCGCCCGTGCAAGCGGGCGTGAAGCCGCGGTCAGGAGGCGCGATTCGCGACCCAGACGACCGCGAACAGGCCGACCATGCCGAAGGCGATCACCAGCTTGAGCACCGTGCCCAGCAGCAGGCCGACCCAGGTGCCGACGCCGACCCGCGTCGCATGGCCCATGTCCTCGAGGCGACGGCGATGGATGAGCTCGCCCGCCACGGCGCCGACGAAGGGGCCGATGAAGATCCCGACGAAGCCCGCGAAGAGTCCCGCGAACGTGCCGAGCGTGGCGCCGATGACGGCGAGCCGACTGGCGCCGACGCGTTTCGCGCCCATCGCCGTGGCGAGCAGGTCGACCGCGAACGAGAGCACCGTCAGCACGCCGAGGATGCCGAGCGTCCAGCCACCGACGTGCCGGAACCCGTCGGCCCAGGCCGCGAGCAGCAGCCCGGCGAAGACGAGCGGAATGCCGGGCAGGGCCGGCAGCACCGCGCCGGCGATGCCGACGATGACCAGCAGGATGGCGATGACCATCCACAGGGTGTTGGCGTCGGTCACGTCGGGCTCCAGCGGCAGGGAGCGGCCATTCTGGACCAGCCGGCGTCGTCGCCGCGCGCCCACGAAAAAGCCCGGCCGAAGCCGGGCTTTTCGCGATCCGTCCGATCAGTTCTGCGCGGGCGAGTTTTCCGCGAAGTACTCGTGGTTGTCGGCGTTGTCGAGTGCCTGGTCGGGGCTGGTCGCGGCGAGGTTCTTCGCACCCGACTGGCCGTAGACGTGGTCGTCGGTGGCGGCCACCACGTTGAAGTGGCTCATCTCGTGGATCAGCGTGCCGCCCTTGGAATCGGTGCCCGTCAGCGGCGCGGACCAGAATGCCTTGCAGACGAAGATCTCGTACGGCCGGGTCGGATAGACGTAGGCGTAGTAGCTCTGGTTGCAGCCGCAGTTGATGGTGACCTGGCCGGCGGACTGGTCGATGGCCGAGTCGATGTTGACGAAGTGCTGCTTGGCCGTCGCATAGCGCGTCGACGTGTAGGCGCCGAACCACGAGGTGTACCGGGCGCCGACGGTGCCCGCGCCGAGGTAGCCCTTCGCGTTCTCGGCATACGTGCGGGCGGCGTTGACCGCGCTGCCCGCCGTGCTGATCTGCGTCGTCGAGCAGCTCTTGTACGAGACGCCGTTGACGACCGTGGCGCCGGTGCTGGGCTTGGCGCGCGCGGCGAGCATGCGCGAGCCGCCGAGCTGGTCGGTGCCGTCCACCCACAGCTTGAGCGGCGCGCTCTGCGCCATCATCGGCAGGCCGCGCGTGGTCACCAGCATCTCGCCGGTCGACAGCGAGGCGTGCTGCAGGGGCGCCGCGTAGGCGACCGTGTACTCACCGGTGCCCGAGAGGTCGTAGAAGGCCGACAGGTCGACCTGCGTGCGGTAGGACTCGCCCGGGCGCAGGATCACGAAGTCGGCGGCGCGCGGCAGGCCGCGCTTGATCATCGGCCCCTCGTAGGCCACCTCGCGACCGTCGTGCGTCACGCGGAACAGGTCGGCCTGCAGGTACTCGCTCGCGAGCTGCCAGGCGGGCATGCGCACGGTGCGGTTGCTGGTGTTGGTGACTTCGACGTCGACCGCGCCGAGGAAGCTCGAGGTGCCGGTCGCGGCGACCATCGACACGCGCAGCGGATTGAACCGGGCAGGCTGGACCGCGGCATCGGCGGCGTTGAGCGCGAAGGCGGCGAGCAGGACGCTACCGGCGGCAAGCAGGGGCAGGCGGTTCATTGACACCTCGGGGGCTGGTGGGTGGCGCGGACGGATGCCCGACGTTAACCCTCCCAACCGCCCGGCGCATGGCGCGGTGCAACAAAACGGAAAAGAGTCCGGGAACCGGACACGAAAACGGCCCCGGTTTCCCGGGGCCGTTCTGGAACTGCGACCTGCTGCGCGATCAGCGGGTCCAGACGCGACCGTTGTAGACGCGCACCATGGAACCCTCGCGGACGCTGCCGAGGTCGGACTGGGTGACCATCGTCGTGCGGCCGTCGTTCATGCGCACGTAGACGTTGTAGCTGCCCGAGCCGCCGGTCATGTTGCGCTGGATGGCCGCACCTGCAACCGCGCCCGCCGCGGCGCCCGCGACGGTCGCGGTGTTCTGGCGGCCCTTGCTCTCGTCGTTGGCGATGGTGCGGCCCGCGGCCGCGCCGACCACGCCGCCGATGATGGCGCCCGCGGTGCCCGAGGCCGGGGCCATGCCGCCGCCCAGCGATTCGATGCGGGTGACGACGCCGCAGTCGTAGCAGTTCGCGGTGCTGCCGGACATCGGGGCGCCCGCGTAGCCGCCGCCGTAGCCCGGCGAGGTGGCGCAGCCGGCGAGGGCGATGACGGACGCGGCGGCGACGCCGATCAAGCGGTGCTGGATGTTCATGGAGGTGCTCCGTGGGAGTGGCAGGGCCATGGCCATTGCCATGCCCGCCGGATCGTGGAAGCGACCGGGTGAAGCATGTATCAAGCCCGCGGCGGACCGTTCAGCCGCGGGTGCGCCGCCGTTACGGGTTCGCGTACCGGTGGCAGGCCTCGCAGGACTCGCCGATCTTCGCGGACGTCGCCTGCACGCCGGCGCAGGTGAGCGGCGGCGTGGCGAGCCCCGCATCGACCGCGGCGCGCAGGTCGCTCGCGTACTTCGCGAACTTGGCGTCCTCCCGCATGTCCTTGAACGCCGGCTCGATGTCGTTCGACAACGCGCGCAGCGTGGTGAGGTGCGGCACGACGTCGGTGGGCGCGCAGCGGTTGCTGGTCACGTTCTCCTTCAGCGCGCGCATGTGCGCGGCCATCACGTGCATCACCGCCTCGGGATAGGGATCCTTCCGCTGCTCGATCGCACGCATCGCCATGACGCTGGTGACGGTGCCGACCACCAGCCCGAGCGCGGCCATGGCCAGGTAGCGCGAGCCGTTGCGGCGCGGCGTGGACGAGGGCGTGTTCGTGTCGTTCATCGGCGTCTCCCGGCGGAATCGCGCGACCTTATCACGCGTGCCGATGCGGGCCGCGCACGCCGTGCCGCCTAGAATGCAGGCATGGAGACTCCCGTTCTCGACTCCGCCTGGACCGAACGCTTCGCGGGCATCGACCGCCTGTACGGCGCGGGCAGCATCGCGCGCCTGTCGACCTGCCGGGTCGCGATCGTGGGCCTCGGTGGCGTCGGCTCCTGGGTGGCGGAAGCGCTCGCGCGCTCGGCGGTCGGCGGGCTGCGGTTGATCGACGCCGACGATCTGTGCGTCTCCAACACCAATCGCCAGCTGCCGGCGATCGAGGGCGCGTACGGCGACCCGAAAGTCGCGGCCATGGCCGAGCGGTGTCGTCGCATCAGCCCGCTTATCGACATCGAGGCGGTGCAGGCCTTCGTCACGCCGTCCAATCTCGAACAGCAGCTCGAGGGCCCGATCGACCTCGTCGTCGACGCCTGCGACAGCCTGCAGACGAAGGTCGAAATGATCGCCTGGTGCCGCCGTCGCAAGCTTCCGCTCGTCGTGAGCGGGTCCGCGGGCGGGCGCACGGACGCGACGCTCGTGCGCGTGCGCGATCTCTCGCGGACCGAGCAGGACGCGATGCTGGCCCTCATCCGAAAGCGCCTGCGTGCCGGCTTCGGTTTTCCGCGCAATGCCGACCGCTACTTCGGCGTGCCGGCCATCTATTCGCTGGAGAACGTCAAGTATCCGCAGGCCGACGGCAGCGTCTGTGGCGTGCGGCCGGCGGCGGACGGGGAGGGCAGCCTCAAACTCGACTGCGGCGGCGGGCTGGGCGCGGCCACGCACGTCACCGGCGCGTTCGCCTTCGCGATCGCCGGCAAGGCGATCGAGATGCTGCTCAGGCCGAAGCCACGGGGCTGAGGCCGAAGAGGCGCTCGGCATTCGCCGTGGTCGCGCGCGCCAGTGCTGCGCGGTCCTCGCCGCGCAGCGCCGCGATCGTCTCGAGCACGTCGACGAGGAACGCGGGCTCGTTTCGACGCCCACGCTGCGTCGCGCCGGGCTGGTCGGGCGCATCGGTCTCGAGCAACAGGAACTCCACCGGCATGGTCGCGGCGAGCGTGCGCAGCCGGTTCGCACGCGTGTAGGTCACCGGGCCGCCGAGCCCGAGAAGGAAGCCCAGGCGCCAGAGCGTTTCCGCCTGCTGGCGGCTGCCCGAAAAACTGTGCACGACGCCGCGCACGCCACCGATGCGCCGGATCGCGGCGATCACGTCGTCCACGGCGTGGCGGGCGTGCACGACGAGCGGCAGGTCGAACTCGCGCGCGAGTTTCAGGTGCGCGTCGAACAGCGTCCGCTGCGCGTCGACGTCGAGCCCCTCGACGAAGTAGTCGAGCCCGCATTCGCCGACCGCGACCGGTCGCTCGCGCGCCAGCCAATCGCGCAGTTCCGTGACGTGCGACGCCGCATGGCGCTCGAGGAACACGGGGTGCAGGCCATAGGCGGCGAACAGGCCCTCGTGCCGTTGGCACGTTTCGCGCAGCCGCGGCCAGCTCGCCGCGTCGATCGCGGGGACCACCATGCGCTCGACACCCGCGGCGCGCCCGCGCGCGAGCACCGCGTCGAGGTCCGCAGCGAACTCCTCGACGTCGAGGTGCGCGTGAGTGTCGACGAGCGCGCTCATCGACGGGTCGTCGGGGCCGGAGGCTCTCCGCGTCGGCGCCAGTTGGCGAGCAGCATCGTGCCGAGGCCGAGCAGCAGCTCGTCCGCGAGCGGGATGAAGTCCGGGATCAGCACGTCCAGCACGAACAGTGCGGCGGTGATCCAGAACAGGGTCGGATGCCGCAGGCGCGAGGCCCAGCGCATCAGGGGAGCCAGCATCAAACGGGTCATGGTCACCTCGGGCTCGGACGCTAGCACGCCAGGCCGCACGCGCATGTCGCTTCCTGAACAGGGCTCGTGAGGTCCCGGTGATGCTCCGGAAGCGTTCAGGCGGCCGGTGCTCGAATCGGGCCACGTCGAATCCCCCCAAGGGCCCGGAGGCTCGAATGGACAGGAACATCCTCGCGGTCGCACTCGGTTCCATGCTCCTCGGCGGCGTCGCCGTCGCCGCCTACAACACCTTCAGCCACGACGAGGCGCCCCAGGCCTTCCAGCCGATGCGCGTCGCGCAACCCGCGGTCGGCGCCACGCGACTCGACCAGTCGACCTCGGCGAACGCGGCGATCGCACCGGTTGCGCCCGTCGCGGCTCCGGTCGCCGGCGTCGAGGCGCCACGCGTCGCGTACGCCGACGTGGTCGACGTGGATGCGGTGCGCACGTCGAGCCCGCGCTACGCGAAGGTGATCGATATCGATCCGGTGCGCGAGACCAGCACGACGAGTCGTCCGCGCGAGGTCTGCGAGGACGTGGTCGTCGCCGATCGCCTGCCCGAGCGCGACGGCAACGTCGGCGGCACGGTGGCCGGCGCGCTGATCGGCGGCCTGGTCGGCAACCAGGTCGGCGGCGGCACCGGTCGCAAGCTGGCGACCGTGGCGGGTGCCGTGGGCGGCGGCTTCGTCGGCAACCGGGTCGACCGCAACCACATCGGCGGTCGCGTCGTGCAACGCGTCGACCGCCAGTGCCACACGGTCACCGACACGTCGCAGAGCTCGCGCACCGTGGCCTACACGGTCACCTACCGCAATCCGGACGGCACCGTCGGCAGCCAGCGCATGGCCAGCCGCCCGGGCAGCCGGATCCGCGTGGGCACCGACAACCGCGTGGTCGGCTACGACGTCACCTACGACCTGGACGGCGACCGCCGCACGGTCCGCATGGACCAGCGCCCCGGTAGCCGCCTGCCGGTGGTGGACGGGCGCGTCGTGACCTCGACCGCGGTCGCCACGCGCGGCTGAGCACCGTTCCAGAGGAGGGGCCGGGCGACCGGCCCCTTTTTTTATGGGCCGGCCGCCGGCCGGGGTGTCGACGGTTTGTGACGGGGCCTACAATGTGAGGCTCCCCACCGCCGAACGTCTCCAGCCCGCATGGCCCTGAATCCGTACGACCTCTACGACGTCCGTTCCCTCCTGACCGAGGAGGAGCGCGCGGTGCAGGACACCGTCGCCCGTTTCACCGACGAGCGCGTCCTGCCGATCATCGGCGACTGCTTCGACCAGGGCCGCTTCCCGCGCGAGCTGGTGCCGGAGATCGCCGAGCTGGGCCTGCTGGGCTCGTCGCTGCCCGAACAGTACGGCTGTGCCGGCCTCAATGCCGTCAGCTACGGCCTGATCTGCCAGGAGCTCGAGCGCGGTGACAGCGGCATCCGCAGCTTCGTCTCCGTGCAGAGCTCGCTCTGCATGTATCCGATCTACGCCTACGGCTCCGAGGAGCAGCGTACGCGCTGGCTGCCGGACATGGCCGCGGGCAAGGTGATCGGCTGCTTCGGCCTGACCGAGCCGCACGGCGGCTCCGATCCGGCCAACATGAAGACGAACGCCAGGCGCGACGGCGGCGACTGGGTCCTCAACGGCGCCAAGATGTGGATCACGAACGGCAACCTCGCCGACATCGCGATCGTCTGGGCGCAGACCGACGACGGCATCCAGGGCTTCATCGTCGAGAAGGGCATGCCGGGCTTCGCGGCGCAGGAAATCAAGCACAAGATGTCGCTGCGCGCCTCGGTGACCAGCGCGCTCTACTTCGACAACGTGCGGGTGCCGGAGGCGAATCGGCTGCCGAACGTCAAAGGCCTCAAGGGCCCGCTGGGCTGCCTGACGCAGGCCCGCTACGGCATCACCTGGGGCCCCATCGGCGCCGCCGTTGCCTGTCTCGACGAGACCGTGCAGTACACCAAGGAGCGCATGCTCTTCGGTCGTCCGGTCGCCGCCACGCAGAGCGCGCAGCTGAAGATGGCCGACATGGCCCGCCGCATCACGCTCGCGCAGCTGCTGGTCGTCCAGCTCGGCCGCATGAAGGACGCGGGCACGATGCAGCCGACGCAGGTGTCGCTCGCGAAGTGGAACAACTGCCGCATGGCGATCGACATCGCGCGCGAATGCCGCGACCTGCTCGGCGGCGCCGGCATCACCACCGAGCACTCGCCGATCCGGCATGCGCTGAACCTCGAGTCGGTGATCACGTACGAAGGCACGGAGACCGTGCATCAGCTGGTCGTGGGCCGCGAGCTCACCGGCATCAACGCGTTCTGATCCCGTCGCGCCTCTGCGCGCCGGCCTCGACGCGCCCCGGGCTCCGGCCCGGGCGCGGCGTCCGAACGGACAAGGAGACTGCATGACCGGTCGTGGTCCACGCCTCGAAACCGAACGCCTGATCCTGCGCCAGTGGCGCGAGGCGGATTTTCCGCGGTACGCGGAGATGTTCGCGGCACCGGAGACGCATCACATCGGCGGGCCGCTGGTGGCCGGCGACGCCTGGCGCCGGTTCCTGCAGATGCCGGGTGCCTGGGCGATCCAGGGCTTCGCGATGTTCGCGATCGAGGAGAAGTCGAGCGGGCTCTTCATGGGGCAGGCCGGGCCGTGGCAGCCGGCGGGCTGGCCGGGCACCGAGGTCGGCTACGCATTGCACCCGGAGGCGTGGGGCAAGGGCTACTGCACCGAGGCCTGCATCGCCGCGATGGACTGGGCGTTCGAACACCTCGGCTGGACCGACATCATCCATTCGATCGACGTCGCGAACACCGCCTCCCAGAACGTGGCGAAGCGGCTCGGCGCGCGCAACCGCGGTCGGGGCGTGTTCCAGCCGCCGCACGACCGCTTCGAGATCGAGATCTGGGGCCAGACGCGCGAGGAATGGGTCGCGCGACGAGCGACGCTGGCGTGATCACCGTCCACGGCTTCTCGCCCTCCGGCAACTGCCACAAGGTGCGCCTGCTGCTCGAGCAGCTCGGCCGCGCGTACCGCTGGGTCGAGACCGACAGCAGCGCGGGCGCGACGCGCACGCCGGCGTACCTCGCGAAGAACCCGAACGGCAAGGTGCCGATGCTCGAGCTCGACGACGGCCGCATGCTCGTCGAATCGAACGCGATCCTGTTCTGGCTCGCCGAAGGCACGCCCTACCTGCCGGAGGATGCATGGGCCCGTGCGCAGGCGCTCAGCTGGATGTTCTTCGAGCAGTACAGCCACGAGCCCTACGTCGCCGTCGCGCGCTTCATCTGCGGCTGGACGCCCGGAGACTCGGCGCGCCGCGCCGACCTGCCGCGCCTGCGCGAGCGCGCGCACGAGGCATTGCGGGTGATGGAAGATCACCTCCACTCGCACGACTGGTTCACCGGTGGCGCTTACGGCATCGCCGACATCGCCTTGTTCGCCTACACGCACGTCGCCCCGCACGGCGGCGTCTCGCTGGCGCCATATCCGGCCATCCGCCGTTGGCTGCAGCGCGTCGAGTCCACGCCCGGCTTCGTGCCGATGGTCGAGCCCGACGCGACCGCCGCCGCGCGCATCGCGCAGTCCGCCTGATTTTCCGACTCATCCGACGGGCCGCGCCCGTCCATGGAAGACCGCATGTCCGTCACGCTGCCCAATCCGATTCCCGCCCGCATGAAGGGGCTCAACCGCGCCGAGATCTGCGACGTCAACTTCGTCGAATTCGTGAAGGCCTGGAGCGGCCGCGTGGATGCGCGTCCCGCGCCGCATGAATCGATCCTCGAAGGCAGCGCGCTGGACGCGCGGGGCTTCCGGGAGCTGTTCGAGTCGCAACTCATCAGCCGCCACCTCGATCTCATGGCGCGCGTCCTGCGCGTGCAGAACAAGGTCTTCTACACGATCGGCAGCAGCGGCCATGAAGGCAATGCGATGGTCGCGCGGCTCACGCGCCACACCGATCCCGCATTCCTGCATTACCGTTCCGGCGGCTTCATGGCCGAGCGCTTCCGCAAGCTGCCCGGCATGGACCCGATCATGGATTCCGCGCTCAGCTTCGCGGCCAGCGCCGAGGATCCGGCGTCCGGCGGCCGCCACAAGGTCTGGGGCAGCAAGCCGTTGTGGGTCCTGCCGCAGACGTCGACGATCGCCTCGCACCTGCCGAAGGCGCTCGGCACCGCGGTCGCCATCGAGACCGGCCGGCGCATCGGGCATGCGCTGCCGATCGCGGACGATTCCATCGCGATCTGCTCGTTCGGCGATGCGTCGGCGAACCACGCCACGGCGCAGACCGCCTTCAATGCCGCCGCGTGGACGGCCTACCAGAAGCTTCCCGCGCCCGTGCTGTTCGTCTGCGAGGACAACGGCATCGGCATCTCGGTGAAGACGCCGACGGGCTGGATCGCGAACCGTTTCCGGCAGATGCCGGGCCTCGACTACTTCTTCGCCGACGGCCTCGACCTCGCGCACGGCTACGGCGACGTGCAGCGTGCGGTCGAGCACTGCCGCCGCACGCGCCGCCCGACGTTCCTTCATCTCAAGACCACCCGGATCATGGGCCACGCGGGAACCGACTTCGAGATCGAATGGCGTTCGATCGAGGAGCTGTGCGCGGTCGAGGCCACCGATCCGCTGCTGCGTTCGGCCGCGATCGCGATGGAATCGGGCCTGATGTCGAAGGACGAGATCGTCGATCTGTACGAGGCGACGCGTCGCAAGTGCTTCGACGCCGCGGAGGACGCCGATCGTCGCCCGCGGCTCACGACGCTGGAAAGCGTCGTCGCACCGCTCGCGCCGTACACGCCGGACGCAGTGCGGGCGGAAGCCGAGCGCGCGCCGGATCCGGAGCGTCGGCTCGAGGTGTTCGGCGGCGAGGCGAAGCTCCCCGAGAAGCAGCCGCCGCGGCACCTCGCGATCCAGATCAACAACGCGCTGCACGACCAGTTCGCCAAGTATCCGGAGACGCTGCTGTTCGGCGAGGACGTCGCGCAGAAGGGCGGCGTCTACACCGTGACCAAGGGCCTGTACAAGGCGTTCGGCTCGCGTCGCGTCTTCAACACGCTGCTCGACGAGACGATGATCTTCGGCCTGTCGCAGGGCTTCGCGAACATGGGCATGCTGCCCGTCCCCGAGATCCAGTACCTCGCGTATTTCCACAACGCGGGCGACCAGATCCGCGGCGAGGCGTCGAGCCTGCAGTTCTTCAGCAACGACCAGTACCGCAATCCGATGGTCGTGCGCATGGCGGGGCTCGGCTACCAGCGCGGCTTCGGCGGGCACTTCCACAACGACAACTCGATCACCGCGCTGCGCGACATTCCCGGCCTCGTCGTCGGCTGTCCGTCCCGCGGCGACGATGCGGCGACCATGCTGCGCACGCTGATGGCGCTGGCGAAGGTCGACGGCCGCGTCAGCATCTTCCTCGAGCCGATCGCGCTGTACATGACCAAGGATCTGTACGAGCCCGGCGATGGCCGGTGGCTCACGCAGTACCCGGCGCCGGGCGAGGCGATGACGCTCGGCGAGGGGCGCGTCTACGGCGAGGGCGACGACCTCGTCATCGTCACCTACGGCAACGGCGTGCCGATGAGCCTGCGCGCCGCGCGACGCATCGAGCAGGCGCACGGCTGGAAGGTCCGCGTGCTCGACCTGCGCTGGCTGGTGCCGCTCAGCGATGCGTGGATCGTCGAGCAGGTGCGCAGCGCCAGGCGCGTCATCGTCGTCGACGAAGGCCGCCGCAGCGCCGGCGTGGGCGAGGGCGTCATCACCGCGCTCGCGGAAGGGGGCCTCGGCGCGACGCCCATGCGGCGCGTGGTCGGTGCGGACACCTACACGCCGCTCGCGGGTGCCGCCTTCCTGGTGATTCCGGGCGACGACGACATCGTGGCGGCGGCGCAGACGCTCGCTTCGGCCGGCTGACGCCGGTGCGCGTCGTCAGCGGGCGAGCCCATCGCCCAGCGCGCGGCGTTCCAGGGCGGTGCCGGCCAGATACAGCGGCGCGTCCGGCGGGTCGAGCGGCACCACGGCGAGCAACTCGTCGCCGCGGCCGACCACGACCTGCCCGACGTCGCGGCCATCGGCGTCCTGCAGCATCGGCTGACCGTCCACCTCGCCGATGCCGCGGAAGCGCGCAAGGCCGCGCTTGGCGCGTCCCAGGAAGTGCGTGCGTGCGACGATTTCCTGGCCCGGATAGCAACCCTTCTTGACGCTGAAGGCGCCGAGCCGCTGCAACGACAGCTGATGGGGCGTCCAGGCGTCGAGGCGCACGCCCGGCAGGGCGGGCCATCCCGCGGCGAGGCCCGGCACGTGCCAGGCGGCTTCCGCGGCGGCATCCCGGGCCGCGGGTTCACCGCCGACGATGAGCGTCCGCGCGCCGGCATCGCCGGACCAGTCGAATTCCGCGAACCCGTCGCGGAGGGCGGCCAGCGACCCACGCGCCTCGGTCGGCGCGCCGAATCGACCCGCAACCGCCAGGTCGAGGACCTCGATCTTCACCCGACTGCGGAAGACGAAGCGGCGCAGGGCGGCCGCGAAGTCCTCCGCGCCCGCGGAGGTGACGAGCCACAGCGTCCCGGCGTCCCGACGGAGCAGCGCGAACAGGGCGTGCACGCGCCCCTTCGGGTCGAGCCAGCCGTTCCACTGCCAGCCGCCGTCGCCGAGCCCCGCCACGTCGTTCATGAACTGTGACTGCGCGAATACCACCGCGTCGCCTCCGGTGAGCGCCAGCACACGTATACCGGTGAGCGAAACACAGGCCGTTCCATACTGCGGGTTGTCAGACATGAGGCCCGGACTTAATATTTAACGCTGGAATGATAGGCCAGACGCCCCTCGAAACTCCGCAGGAAACGCCGGCCGACACGGTGCCGACGCCTGCGGCTCCCGTGCAGCCGCCTGCACGCGAGATCGGAGGTCGGCCAGGCCCCGAGCCCACGCGCTACGGGGACTGGGAGAAGGACGGCCGCTGCATCGATTTCTAGCGTCGCCGGCCGTGGGTCCGCGGCCGATTCGCATCCGACCGAGAGCCTCCCGCATGGCGTACCGCGAACGTCCGTTATCCCCGCACCTGCAGGTCTACCGCTGGCAGGTGCAGATGGTCAGCTCGATCCTGCATCGCGGGACCGGCATCATCCTCTCGCTCGGCAGCCTGCTGATCGCCTGGGGCCTCGTGGCGCTCGCCGCGGGCGCGCGGCACTGGCACGACTTCACCGACGCCGCGCGCTCGCCGCTCGGGCTGCTCGTGCTGTTCGGCTGGACGTGGGCGCTCGCCTTCCACCTGCTGAGCGGCCTCCGCCACCTGTCGCAGGACATGGGGCTGGGCGTTTCGCCGCCGGCCTTCGTCAAGAGCGCCTGGACCGCGATCGTCGGCAGCCTGGTGCTCACCGCGATCATCTGGCTGCTCGCCATGCAGAAGTGGGGTGGCGCATGAGCACCAATGCCGGGCGTCGCCCGCCGATGCTGCGACATCCGCTGAAGGTCGCCCGCGGCCTGGGTTCCGCGAAGGACGGCACCCACCACTTCCTCGTGCAGCGCGTGACCGCGCTGGCACTCGTGCAGCTGGGCCTCTACGTCGTCGGACTGGTCATCTCGCTGGTCGGCGCCGACTTCGCGACCGTGCGCGCGCGCGTCGGCCATCCGGTGAACGCGACGCTGCTGATCGCCTTTCTCGTCGCCAACTTCTGGCATGCGCGCCTCGGCCTGCAGGTGATCGTGGAGGACTACGTCCACACGGCGCTGCGCTACAGCGCGCTGCAGCTCTTCATCGTGTTCGCGTGCTGGATCGCCGGCCTCGCCAGCGTTCTCGCCGTGGTGCGCGTCATGCTCGGCGCCTGATCCGGAATCCTTCGATGCCTGCCGCATATCCCATCCAGGAACACAAGTTCGACATGGTCGTCGTCGGCGCCGGCGGCGCCGGCCTCCGCGCGACCTTCGGCCTCGCCCAGAAGGGGCTGAAGACTGCCTGCATCACCAAGGTCTTCCCGACGCGCTCGCACACCGTCGCCGCGCAGGGCGGCGTCGCCGCCGCACTCGCGAACATGGGTGAGGACGACTGGCGCTACCACTTCTTCGACACCGTGAAGGGTTCGGACTGGCTGGGCGACCAGGACGCGATCGAATACATGTGCCGCGAGGCCATCCCGGCGATCGTCGAGCTCGAGCACTACGGGGTGCCGTTCTCGCGCACCGAGGACGGCCGCATCTACCAGCGTCCGTTCGGCGGAATGACCACGCGCTTCGGCGAAGGTCCGCCCGCGCAGCGTACGTGCGCCGCGGCCGACCGCACCGGCCACGCGATCCTGCACACGCTCTACCAGCAGTCGCTGGCGCACGACGCGCAGTTCTTCATCGAATACTTCGCGCTCGACCTGATCATGGACGCGAGCGGCGCGTGTCGCGGCGTGCTGGCGCTCGACATGGCCAGCGGCACGCTCCACCTGTTCCGTGCACACGGCACCGTGCTCGCGACGGGCGGCTACGGCCGCGCCTACTTCAGCGCGACGTCGGCGCACACCTGCACCGGCGACGGCGGCGGCATGGCGCTGCGCGCGGGCATCGCGATGCAGGACATGGAATTCGTGCAGTTCCACCCGACCGGCATCTATGGCGCCGGCTGCCTCATCACCGAAGGTGTTCGAGGCGAGGGCGGCATCCTGCGCAACAGCAATGGCGAGCGCTTCATGGAGCGCTATGCGCCGAGCGTGAAGGACCTCGCCCCGCGCGACATGGTCAGCCGCGCGATGACGATGGAGATCCGCGAGGGTCGCGGCGTCGGCGAGTACAACGACCACATCCTGCTCGACCTCACGCATTTGGGACCCGAAGTCATCCACGAGAAGCTGCCGGGCATCGCCGAGTCCGCGCGCATCTTCGCGGGCGTCGACGTCGAGACGCAGCCCATCCCGGTGATCCCGACCGTCCACTACAACATGGGCGGCATCCCGACGAACTACCACGGCGAAGTCGTGCAGCTGCGCGACGGCGATCCGGATGCGGTGGTTCCGGGCCTCTACGCGATCGGCGAAGCCGCCTGCGTCTCGGTGCATGGCGCGAACCGCCTCGGGTCGAACTCGCTGCTCGACCTCGTGGTCTTCGGCCGTGCGGTGGCCAACCGTTGCGCCGAGACCATCCAGTCGAACATGGCCCATGCGCCGCTCACCTCGGACGCCTGCGACGGTGCCCTGTCGCGGCTCGATGCGCTGCGCAATGCGAACGGCAGCACGCCGACCTCGGTGATCCGCGACCGCATGCAGCGCACGATGCAGGCTGACGCCGCGGTGTTCCGGACCGGCGAGACCCTGGCGGACGGCGTGCGCAAGATGCGGGAGATCCACGCGTCCTTCGCCGACGTCCGCGTCAGCGACCGCTCGCTGACCTGGAACTCCGACCTCGTGGAGACCTTTGAGCTCGCGAACCTGCTGGACCAGGCGCTGGTCACGATCGTCTCGGCGGAGAACCGCAAGGAATCGCGCGGCGCCCATGCCCGCGAGGACTTCCCGGATCGCGACGACCAGAACTGGATGAAGCACACGCTATGCTGGATCGATGCCGCGGGCAACACGCGCATCGACTACCGGCCGGTGCATTCGTACACGCTGACCAACGACGTCGCCCCGGTGCCGCCGAAGAAGCGCGTCTACTGATTGTCACGCCCGTCGGACACGGCGGGCGCAACGGACACGAGCCATGGCCGAATTCACCCTCCCGAAGAACTCGAAGATCCAGAAGGGCCAGCACTTCGCCGCCAACGGCGCGAAGCAGCCCCGCGTCTTCAAGGTCTACCGCTGGAATCCGGACGACGAGGCGAATCCGCGCGTCGACACCTACGAGGTGGACCTCGCGGCCTGCGGGCCCATGGTTCTGGACGTGCTGATCAAGATCAAGAACGAGATCGACCCGACGCTCACGTTCCGGCGCTCGTGCCGCGAGGGCATCTGCGGCTCGTGCGCGATGAACATCGATGGCACCAACACGCTCGCCTGCACCAAGGCGGTCGAGGACTGCCGCGCGGGCGAGGTGGCGATCTACCCGCTGCCGCACATGCCGGTGGTCAAGGACCTCGTTCCCGACCTCACGCACTTCTATGCGCAGTACGCGTCGATCAAGCCGTGGCTGCGCACGCAGAGTCCGACCCCGTCGGATCGCGAACGGCTGCAGTCGCCCGAGGATCGCCGCAAGCTGGACGGTCTCTACGAGTGCATCCTCTGCGCCTGCTGCTCGACGAGCTGCCCGAGTTACTGGTGGAACGGCGATCGCTACCTCGGTCCGGCGGTCCTCCTGCAGGCGTATCGCTGGATCGTCGACTCGCGCGACGAGGACACCGGTGCGCGCCTGGACGACCTCGAGGATCCGTTCAAGCTCTACCGCTGCCACACGATCATGAATTGCGCGCGCACGTGCCCGAAGGGGCTGAACCCGGCGCGCGCGATCGGCGAGATCAAGAAGCTGATGCTGGCCCGCCGGGTCTGACGGCGATGCAGTCGCATGCGATCTGGTGGCCCGCGTTCGCGATGGCGGGCCTCACGTTCGTCGTCTGGTGCCGCATGTTCGTGGCGCGGATCGGACAGATGCGACGGGAGCGGATCCATCCGCAACGGGTGGCGACGTCCGCGCAGGCCGCCGCTCTGCTCACCGACAGCCGGTCCGCGGACAACTTCCGCAACCTGTCCGAATTGCCCGTGCTGTTCTATGCCGCGCTGGCGGTGGCCTCCGCGATCGATCGCGTCGATGGTGTGACGCTGACCCTCGCTTGGGCCTTCGTCGCGCTGCGCATCGTGCACAGCGCGATCCAGCTCACGGTCAACCGCGTGATGCATCGCTTCTACGCCTACGCGGCGGGCGGTGTCGCGTTGTTTGCGCTGTGGGCGTACCTGCTGCCGGCGATGCTCGCCTGATGCGCGACGACGGCGAGCTCAAAGCGCTTCGCTGGCGATGCCGGCGCGGCATGCGCGAGCTCGACCAGTTGCTCGAGCGGTGGCTGGACCGATACGGCGCGCAGGCGTCCGACGTGGAACTCGGGGAATTCCGACGGCTGCTGGAAACCGAGGACGATAAGCTCTGGCGCGTCTTCCTCGGATACGAACGCCTCGACGATGCCGAACTCCAGGACCTCGTGGGTCGCATCGCCGGCTTGCCGCATTGAATTGCGCGGCTCGCGTCTCCTCGCCGGCGTCCTCGCTTCACTGGGCGTTTTCGGTGCCTGCGGGCTGTTCGTGAGCGATCTCGACGGCATCGTGGCTGCCGCGCTGTCCCCGCTGGTCGTGGGCTGGGGCGCATTGCTGGCCGGGCAGGAATTGCGGAAGCCGGTGCGCGAACTGGTGTTCCGGCCCGACGGTAGCGTACGCCTCGACGGCACGGTTCTGGACGACGTGCACGTGGCCGGGCAGGGCCCGTTGACGCTCCTGCGGTGGCGGGATGCCGGGCGAACCGAGCACGTCGTGGCCTGGCCCGACGTGGTCGACGCGGGCCGGCGTCGTGAACTGCGGCTGTGGGCCGCCGGCTACCGCGCCGACGCCTCCACGGCGGCAGTGGCACCATAGGCGCCCCCGGGACCAGGCGCCGCATGTTCACTCCCCTTCCAGTCGCAATCGGCCTGCGCTACCTGCGCGCCAAGCGCCGAAATGGCTTCATTTCGTTCATCTCGCTCGCCTCGATCCTGGGCATCGCGCTCGGCGTCGCTGCGCTCATTACCACGTTGGCGGTGATGAGCGGCTTCCAGCGCGAGATCCGCGACCGCATGCTGCAGATGGTCGCGCACGCGACCGTCAGCGGTTACGGCGATCCCATCAGCGACTGGCCCCGCGCGGTGGGCAAGGCAATGGCCGACAAGCGTGTCGCCGGTGCCGCGCCGTATGTCGAAGCGCAGACGCTCCTGTCCGGCCCGCGCAAGCAGCCCGCGATCGTGCGGGGCGTGCTGCCGTCGGAGGAGCGCCATGTGTCCGTCCTCGCCGAGAAGATGGTGCAGGGCCGGCTCGACGACCTGAAGCCCGGCTCGTTCAACATCGTGCTGGGGCGCGAACTGGCGATCTGGCTGGGCGTGGGCGTGGGCGACGACGTCGTCATGATCACGTCCGAGGCCCTGACCACGCCGATGGGCGCGGTGCCGCAGATGAAGCGATTCCGCGTGAGCGGCATCTTCGAAGCCGGCTACAACGAATACGACCGCGGCATGGCCTTCGTGCACATGCGCGACCTCCAGCGCGTGCAACGGATGGGCGACGGCGTCACCGGCGTGCGCCTGAGGTTGCACGACATGGATCGCGCCTGGGAGGTCGCGCGCGACCTGGCCGTGTCGCTCGGCGGCCCGTACCACGTCAGCAACTGGGCGGACGAGAACGCCAACATGTTCCGCGCGCTCAAGATGGAAAAGGTGATCATGGCGATCCTGCTGTCGCTGATCATCGCGATGGGCGCCTTCAACCTTGTTTCGTCGCAGGTGATGCTGGTGACCGACAAGCAGGCCGACATTGCGATCATGCGCACCCTGGGCCTGACGCCGCGTGGCGTGCTGCAGGTCTTCGTCGTGCAGGGCACGCTGATCGGCGTGATCGGCACGGTGCTCGGCGTGGTGGGCGGCGTGCTTCTGACGCTCAACCTCGAGCACATCCTCCATGCCATCGAGCGCGTGCTCGGCGTGCAACTGCTGCCGGAGGACGTCTACTACATCACCGGCCTGCCGACGGACATGCAGCCCGGCGACGTCGCGATCATCGCCGCGGTCGCGCTGGTGATGGCGTTCCTGGCCACGATCTACCCGGCCTGGCGCGCTTCACGCACGCCGCCCGCGGAGGCGCTGCGCTATGAGTGAGCAGGAGATCGAAGTGATCCGGGCGCAGGGGCTCGGCAAGGTCTACGCCGAAGGCAAGCTGCGCACGCCCGTCTTTGACGGGCTCGACCTGTCGGTACGACGCGGTCAGACGGTCGCGATCCTCGGCGCATCCGGCGCGGGCAAGAGCACGCTGCTGCACCTGCTCGGCGGGCTCGACACGCCGAGCGCCGGCGAGGTGTTCGTGGATGGCCAGAAGATGAGCGCGCTCTCGGATGCCGAGCGCGGGCGCCTGCGCAATCGCGCGCTCGGCTTCATCTACCAGTTCCATCACCTGCTGCCGGAATTCACCGCGCTGGAGAACGTCATGTTCCCGGTGGTGCTCGGCGGCGTCGGCGTGCCGGACGCCCGCGGTCGCGCACGCGCGCTGCTCGAATCGGTCGGCCTCGGCCATCGCCTCGACCATAAGCCGGGCGAGTTGTCGGGCGGCGAGCGGCAGCGTGCGGCGGTCGCCCGTGCGCTGGTCAATCGCCCGGGCTGCGTGCTCGGGGACGAGCCCACCGGAAACCTCGACGAGAAGACCGCGGCGACCGTATTCGAGCTGATGCTCGACCTCAACCGCGAGCAGCGCACGAGCCTCGTGCTGGTTACCCACGACCGGCGCCTGGCGCGCAAGCTCGATCGGGTCCTCGAACTCCACGAGGGACGATTGCGCGAACTGGCGCCGGACGAGGTCTAGTCCGGCATGCACGCGGCAAGGACGCCGCTTCCGACCCCCGGCACCGCGCTCGCGTTGCTGGCCGGCATCTGCGCCGCGCTCGCGGCGCCGGATGCGATGCCGTGGTCACTAGCGCTGGGCGCGATCGCCGCCGGCATCGCCTTGACGTCGCGCACCCGATGGCGGGTCGTCGGCGTGCTGCTGCTGGGCTTCGGCCTCGCGGGCGCGCATGCGCGATACGCGCTGGACCTGCAGCTGCCGGCCGGCACGACACAGGTCGAGCAGGTGCTGGAAGGCACGATCATCGATTTGCCGCGGCTGGAACCGCGTCGGACCGTGTTCGTCTTCGAGGTCGCGCGCGGGTTTGGCGGTCGGCTCGCCGGTCGCACGCTGCGCCTGGCCTGGTATGGCGACCGGAACGCGCCGCCGCCCGTCCTGCATGCCGGTGAGCGCTGGCGACTGGGCGTGCGGCTCCGCGCGCCGCGCGGTCTTCGGAATCCGGGTGGTCCGGACGGCGAGATGCACGCCTTCGCCGACCGGCTCGCGGCGACCGGGTACGTTCGCGGCGGCGCCGAGCGCATCGGTTCGACCACGGGCGTGGCCGCCTGGCGCGATGCCGCGTCATCCCGCATCGACACGGCCCTGCGGCGACCCGGCGCGCGCTTCGTGCGGGCACTGGCGCTCGGCGATACGCGTTTCCTCACCGACGAGGACTGGGCCGTGCTGCGCGCCGACGGCCTGACGCACCTGATCGCCATCAGCGGCTTCCACGTCGGCATGGTGGCGGGCGTGGGCGCGCTCCTCGTGCGCATCCCGTGGTGGCTGTTTCCGGGTCTCGGCCGACGCGTGCCCGCGCGGGTCGCGGCCGCCGGCGCGGGGCTGGTTGCGGCGACCGCGTATTCCGCCGCTTCCGGGTTTTCGCTGCCCACGGTGCGGACGTTGCTGATGATCGCGGTGGTCGCGCTCGCGCGGGCGTCGCGTCGCGCGATCTCGACACCGCAGGTGCTGGCGCTCGCGGGCACCGCGATGCTGCTCGTCGATCCGTTGTCCGTTCTCTCCGCCGGGTTCTGGCTCAGCTTCGCCGGCGTGGCCTGGTTGCTCTGGTGCATGCCCCGCACGGGCGGTTCGCCGGTGCGCGAGCTGGTGCGCGCCCAGGCGGTCGCGACGGTCGGGCTGCTGCCGCTCACCGTGGTGCTGTTCGGCCAGGCCTCGCTCGTCGGGCCGGTGGCGAACCTCGTCGCCGTACCGCTGTGGAGCCTCGTCGTCGCGCCGCTGTCGGTGGCGGGGGTCGGCCTCGACGCCGCGCATCCCGCCGCGGGCGCGCTGGCGTGGCACCTCGCCGCGAGCGTGTTCGACGGGACGTGGCCACTTTTCGAGCGCCTTGCCGCGACCCCGCTGTCGCTGTGGCACCTGCCGGAGGCGACGCCGGCAGCGGTGGCACTCGCGCTTCTCGGCGCACTCTGGATCCTGATGCCGCGTGGAACGCCGGGCCGCGCGCTCGCGCTCGTGCTCTGGCTGCCGCTGCTCTGGCCGGACCGGCACGCACCGAACGACGGCGATGTCGAGGTCACCGCGATCGACGTGGGGCAGGGCCTGTCGGTACTCGTGCGCACGCACGGCCATGCGCTGCTGTACGACATGGGCCCGGCGATCCCCGACGGGTTCGACGCCGGCGCGCGTGCGGTCGTTCCCGTGCTGCACGCACGCGGCATCGGTCGGCTCGACCGCATGGTGGTCAGTCATGCCGACCTCGACCACGTGGGCGGGCTGCCGAGCGTCAGGCGCGAAGTGCCGGCGCCGGACCTCGAGGCGCCGCCCGGAGCCGGCGTCGATGACGCGCGGCCCTGCGTCGGCGGCGAAACGTGGACGTGGGACGGCGTGCGCTTCACGTTCCTCCACCCGCCGCCGGACTTTCCGTACCTCGCCAACGATTCGAGTTGCGTCCTGCGGATCGAGGGCCGGCACGGCCGCGTGCTGCTCACCGGCGATATCGGTGCCCACGTCGAAACGCGGCTGGTCGCGCTCGACCCTGCGGCGATCCGCGCGGACGTCGTCTTCGTCGCGCACCACGGCAGCCGGCATTCGTCCGATCCCGCCTTCGTCCAGGCCACCGGCGCGCGACTGGCGATCGTCTCGGCCGGGTTCGCGAACCGCTTCCGGCACCCCAACGGGCAGGTGGTCGAGCGCTGGGAGGCCGCCGGTGCCGAGGTGATCAACACCGCGGCATCGGGCGCGATCACCGTGCGGCTCGGCGCCGGCGGACCGCATGCCTCGACCCGGCGCGCCGCGCATCCGCGGTTGTGGGACGCCGCCCGGCGGTCCGGCGAAGGCGCTGGGCTATCCTATCGACCGGATTGATCGGCCCGGAGGGGACGTGCTCGAACTCGTGAAAGCCGGCGGCTGGCCGATGATCCCGCTGCTGCTGCTGTCGGCACTGGCCCTCGCGCTGATGGTCGAGCGCGGCTGGGCGTTGCGCCGCAGCCGCGTCATGCCCGCCAAGCTCGGCGACGAAGTGCGCGCCTGGGCCGCCCGCGGCAATCTGGAGCCCGCGCATATCCAGTCGCTGCGGCAGACGTCGCCGCTCGGCGCGCTGCTCGCCGCGGTGCTGGACATGCGCGGCCGCTCGCGTGAAGTCATGCGGGAGCGCGTCGAGGATGTCGGCCGCCACCTCGTGCACCGCATGGAGCGCTACCTCAACACGCTCGGCACCATCGCCGCGGCGGGTCCGCTGCTGGGGCTGTTCGGCACCGTCGTCGGCATGATCCAGATGTTCCTGGGCATCCTCGACTACGGCATCGGCGACGTGAACCAGCTCGCCGGCGGCATCGGCAAGGCGCTCGTCTGCACGGCGACCGGCATGATCGTCGCGATCCCCGCGCTGGTCGCGCACCGCTGGTTCCGCGGGCGCATCGCCGAATACATCGTCGACATGGAGCACGAGGCCCTCGGGCTCATGGACGTGCTCGAGCAGCGCAGCGCGCGCCCGGCACCGCAGGCGGCCTGACATGCGCATCGGCGGGCATCGCCCGGTCGACGAGCCGGAGATCAATCTCGTACCCCTGATCGACGTGATCCTGGTGCTGGTCATCTTCTTCGTCGTCACCGCGACGTTCGAAGGCCGCTCGGCCCTCAAGCTCGAACTGCCGAAGGCGGGTGGCGAGGCGACGCGTGCGCGCGATCCGCTCGACGTGCTGGTCAACGCGCAGGGGCGTTACTTCGTCGGCGACCGCGAGGTGATCCGCGACGACGCCGCGGCACTTCGCGCCGCGATCGTCGAGGTCGGCGGCAGCGACCGCGAGCGCCCGGTCATGCTGCGCGCCGACGCGCGCACGCCCTACCAGGCGGTGATCACGGCACAGGAAGCGCTCGGCCAGCTCGGCTACCGGCACATCCTGCTTGCGGTCGCGACGCCGACGGAAAAGAGGGCGGCGGCGAAATGACGTCGCGCGGGTCCACCTGGTCGACGTACCGGCGCCTCCAGCAACACGTTCGCCCGTACTACGGCACCCTCGCGATCGGGCTCGTCGCGCTGCTCATCGAAGCGGCGGCGGGCGGCATCTTCACCGACCGCATGACGCCCATCATCAACCGCACGTTCGACGCCACGCGACAGGGCGTCGACCTGTGGCTGCCGCTGCAGATCGTGGCGCTGTTCGTGCTGCGCGGCATCGCCGGCTACGTCACGGACATGTCGATGGCGCGCGCCGGTCGTGGCGTGGCGCGCGACATGCGCGTGTTCGTCCTCGGCAAGTACCTGCGCCTGCCGGGTGGCCGTTTCGACAGCGAGCCCGTCCCGTCGATGCTCAACCGCCTCGGCTCCGACAGCGACCAGGTGGCGAGCGCCGCCGTCGACGCGCTGAAGGTGATGCTCCAGCAGTCGATGACGGTCGTGGTGATGCTGATCGTCATGTTCTGGCACAGCTGGCAGGTGACGATCGGCATCCTCGTGCTCGCGCCACCGCTCGCCTGGGTGATGGATCGCGTGGGACGCCGCTACCGGCGCATCGGCCATCGCATCCAGGAAAGCGGATCGCAACTGCTGCAGCTCGCGGACCAGTCGCTGGGCAACCAGCAGGAAGTGAAGATCTACGGCGCGCAGCAGGTCGAATCCGGCCGCTACGCGGAGCAGGCCGACCACTACCTCAAGCTCAGTCTGAAGGTGGAGTCGACCCGCAGCATCTCGTCGGCGCTCGTGCAGCTGATCGGCTCGATCGCGCTCGCGGCGCTGCTGCTGATGTCCGCGCGCGAGGCGGCCGCCGGACGCCTGACCGCGGGCGACTTCGTGACGCTGATGACGTCGATGCTCGCGATCATCCCGGCGATCAAGCAGCTCACCAACGTGCAGGGCATGCTCCAGCGCGGCATCGCGTCGGCCGACCGCCTGTTCGAGGTGCTGGACCTGCCAGAGGAAATCGACTCGGGCACGCGGCCGCTCGAACGCGCACGCGGCGAGATCGAATTCCGCGGCGTGAGCGCCCGGTATCCGGGCCAGGCGGAGCCCGCGCTGTCGGACATCAGCTTCGTCGCACGGCCGGGCACGGTCACCGCGATCGTGGGGCGCTCGGGCAGCGGCAAGTCGACGCTGATCAAGCTCATCCCGCGGTTCTACGACGTCGAGGACGGCGCGATCCTGCTCGACGGCCATCCGATCGGCGAGTACCGGCTCGCCGACCTCCGCCGGCAGATCGCGCTGGTCGGGCAGCAGGTGATGCTGTTCGACGGCTCGGTCGCCGCGAACGTGGCCTACGGCGAGCTCGGGCAGTCGGTGCCGGCGCAGCTTCGCGCGGCGATCGAGGGCGCGAACGCGGCCGAGTTCGTCGATCGCATGCCGGAACGCGCGGACACGCCGATCGGCGTCCGTGGCGGGCGCCTCTCCGGCGGCCAGCGACAGCGCCTCGCGATCGCGCGCGCGATGCTGAAGGACGCGCCGCTGCTCATCCTCGACGAGGCCACCGCCGCGCTCGACACCGAGTCCGAGCGCCTGGTGCAGGACGCGCTCGAACGCCTGATGCCCGATCGCACGACGCTCGTCATCGCGCATCGCCTGTCGACCATCGAACACGCCGACCAGGTGCTGGTGATGGACCAGGGCCGCATCGTCGAACGCGGCACGCACGCCGAACTGCTCGCGCACGGTGGCCTCTACGCCCATTTGCACCGGATGCAGTTCCGCGAGGCCACCTGATGCCCCGCACCCCGCGACACTGGTACGGCGACGCGTCGATTCCGTTTCCCGCGCGTGCGGTCGAGCCCATCTACGCCGCGCTCGTCGCGCTGCGCGCGGCGCTCTACCGTCGCCGCCTGCTGCGCGCGCGGCATCCGGGCGTGCCGGTCGTGGTCGTCGGCAACGTCACCGCCGGCGGTACGGGCAAGACGCCGCTGACGGTCGCGCTGGTCCAGCGCCTGCGCGACGCCGGATGGACACCGGGGATCGCGAGCCGCGGCTATGGCCGGCAGGGCGAGGCACCGCTGTGGGTCGATGCCGGCACGCCCCCCGCGCAGGCCGGCGACGAGCCGCTCCTGCTCGCGCGCCGAACCGGGGCGAAGGTCCGTGTCGACCGCAAGCGGGCGAGGGCGGCCGCCGCGCTGGTGGACGCCGGCTGCGACGTCGTCGTCTGCGACGACGGCCTGCAGCACTACGCCTTGGCACGCGACATCGAGATCGAGGTGGTCGACGGGCGCCGGCGCTACGGCAACGGCCGGCTTCTCCCCGCGGGGCCGCTGCGCGAACCCGCCGCGCGTGCCGCGCGATGCGACTTCCACGTGCTCAACCTCGGCGACGCGGCCCAGGGCGATGCCGGCTTCGGCGAATGGCCGATGCGGCTGGCCCCCGGCGCCGCGGTACCGCTCCACGGCCGGCGGCCGCGTCCGCTCGCCGCGTTCGCCGGCCAGCGCGTGCATGCGGTCGCGGGTATCGGTGACCCCGCGCGTTTCTTCCACATGCTGAAAGCCCGCGGCCTTGCCGTGGTGCCGCATGCGTTCGCCGACCACCACGCCTACACGGCGCCCGACCTCGCGTTCACCAGCCGCCTGCCCGTGCTGATGACGGAGAAGGACGCCGTCAAATGCGGCGCCTTCGCACCTGAGGACAGCTGGGCCGTGCCGATCGACGCCGAACTGCCCGAGGCCTTCTGGACCGCCGTCCTCGACCGACTCGACCGCCTGCGCAGGCCCGCCCCATGACCGGATTCGTCGTCGCCATTCCCGCCCGGTTCGCCGCGTCGCGCCTGCCTGGAAAACCGCTGCGGCCGCTCGGCGGCGAGCCGCTGGTGGTGCACGTCGCCCGGCGCGCACTGGCCGCCGGCGCCCGCGAGGTCTGGGTGGCCACCGACGACGACCGCATCGCCGACGCCCTGCGCGATGCGCCGGTCCGAATCGCGATGACCGCCGCGACGCATGCTTCCGGCACCGACCGCCTCGCCGAATGCGCGCGCATCGCGGGTTGGGGCGACGACGAGATCGTGGTCAACCTGCAGGGGGACGAGCCGTTCGCGCCGGTCGCGGGCATCCGGGCGGTCGCGGAGCTGCTGGAACGTTCCCGCGCGCCGATGGCCACGCTGGCGGCGGTCATCGACGACGTCGCGACGCTTCTCGACCCGAACGCCGTCAAGGTCGTCGCCGGTGCGGAAGGCCAAGCCCTCTACTTCAGCCGCGCGCCGATTCCGTGGCCGCGCGATGCCTTCGCGTCCTCGCGCGACGCGATGCCCGCCGGCGGCCCGTGGCTGCGCCACATCGGCATCTACGCCTACCGCGCGGGCTTCCTGCAGGCGTTCACGACGATGCCGCCCGGTCGACTGGAAGGGATCGAATCGCTCGAACAGCTGCGCGTCCTCGAAGCCGGTCACCGCATCGCGGTGGAGGTCACGCCGGAGGCATTCCCGCCCGGCGTGGACACACCCGAAGACCTCGAGCGTGCCGAGCGGCACCTGGCCGCGCAGCGCCGCTGAACCGCCTTCTCATCCCGTGCGCCTCGCTCGTCGATAATCGGTCCCACCCCGCGCCGATGCCCGATTCCCGCATGACCCGACGCCGTGCCCGCCGCGCCGCGCAGGCCACCGGCCGATGAAGCCGTCCGCGCCCGCGTTCGACGCGAAGGATTTCGTCCGCCACCTCAGTACCGCGCCCGGCGTCTACCGGATGATCGGCGCGGACGACAGCGTGCTGTACGTCGGCAAGGCGAGCGCGCTGAAGAACCGCGTTTCGAGCTACTTCAACAACACGCCGAAGTCGCCGCGCATCGCGTCGATGGTCTCGCAGGTCGCGCGCATCGAGGTCACCGCCACGCGCACCGAAGCGGAGGCGCTGATCCTCGAGAACGAGCTGATCAAGTCGCTGAAGCCGCGTTACAACGTGCTGCTGCGCGACGACAAGAGTTATCCCTACGTGCTGCTCACGGGCGAGGACTATCCGCGCATCGCCGTCCACCGCGGCCCGCGCGCGGTGCAGGGCAAGTATTTCGGCCCGTATGCGAGCGTGGGCGCGGTGCGCGAGACGCTCAACCTGATGCACAAGCTGTTCAAGCTGCGCAGCTGCGAAGACACCGTCTTCCGCAACCGCTCACGGCCGTGCCTGCAGTTCCAGATCGGCCGTTGCAGCGCACCCTGCGTCGACCTCGTCTCGCGCGAGGACTATGCGCAGAGCGTGCGCCGCGCCTCGATGATGCTGGAGGGCCGCAGCGACGAGCTTACCGACGAGCTCGGCCGCGCGATGGAGCAGGCGAGCCAGAGCCTGGACTTCGAGGAGGCCGCGCGCCTGCGTGATCTCGTCTCCTCGATCCGCACGCTGCAGGCGCGCCAGTACGTCGACGGCCGCGCAGCCGACCTCGACGTACTCGCCATCGCCATGCAGGGCGCGAACGCCTGCGTCGTGCTGATGGCCTTCCGCGATGGACGCAACCTCGGCACGCGCGCGTTCTTTCCGCGCACGAACGGCAGCGACCAGCCCGACGAGGTGCTGGGTGCGTTCGTCTCACAGCACTACATCGACAAGACGCCCCCGCGCGAGATCGTGATCGACCGGGACATTCCGGATCGCGAGCTGCTCGAGCAGGCCTTCGCGCTCTCGAGCGAGCGCAAGGTGCAGATCCGCTGCAGCGTTCGCGGCGAGCGCGCGGGCTATCTCGACATCGCGCGTCGCAATGCGCAGATGGCGCTCGCGTCCGAAATGACCAGCGCGGCCGCGCAGCGCGCGCGCGTCGAGAACCTGCGCGACCTGCTCGGCATGGGCGACGTCCCGAATCGCATCGAGTGCTTCGACATCTCGCACACGATGGGCGAGGCGACGGTGGCATCGTGCGTCGTGTTCGATGCGGAGGGCGCGGTGCGCGCGCAGTACCGGCGCTACAACATCACCGGGGTGAAGGCCGGCGACGACTACGCGGCGATGCACCAGGCCATCCACCGCCGCTTCCGGCGCGCGGTCGAGGCACGCGACGGCGGAGCCGAGCCCGACGCCGCGAAGGCGGGCGGCCGCGCGGGGCAGGCATCGGCGGCGGTGCTGCCGGACGTCCTGCTCATCGACGGTGGCGCCGGCCAGGTGGCGCAGGCGAGGGCCGTGCTGGAGGAACTCGGCGTCGAGGGCGTGCGGATCGTGGGCGTCGCGAAGGGGCCGGAGCGGCGCCCGGGCGACGAGGAC